>NZ_JBVYOF010000020.1:0-33934 GCF_056133985.1 Chryseobacterium sp. L12
ATTTGCATTAACAACATCATTTCTCCCCAAGGCGTAATTTCTTTATTGTTTAATGATAGATCGAAATTTAGCACTTATTTTTTTGTTCTGCTACGCAGTTGGATATTAGAATAATAAAATACTTTTTTTTTTCTATTGCTGAATTTGGGATTAAATAGGTTATTATTTTTTAAGATTATAAAGTTAATAAAACAAATTTATTAATTCCTATCAATCAAATATTTTGTGTGTCTAATCCCAATTGTTTAGTACATTTTTAGAGAAGTCAAAATATCTTTCATGTGAATTTATTACTACAAGATTTTGTTTAGTTCTAGTCATTGCAGTGTAAACAATCTTATCCAGAACTTCATCAGCTACTATGTCATTCCTGTTAATATACAAAATAACATTTTTTACTTCCCAACCTTTAAAACTGTGAATTGTTGATAACTTTAGTTTTCCATCTCCCATCCAAAATGCTCTTTTGTGTGTGTGTAGCTTTTTTTCATTTTCTTTTTCAAAGACGTGATTTACATATAAATTCTTTTTTGAATAAAAATGTTCTACACATTGATATCCTAATAAAGAATCAGGTAATAATATTGCTATATCTGAATTATGCTTATAGTCAGCTTTATGTTTTATCAAATCAAAAGCTTCAAAGATTTTATCCATCCATTTCATTGGTTCAACATTCCACCATAAAAAATGTTCCTCTTCGAAATTTAATTGCCCAGTATTGTATTTATTATTAAGCTTAACATCCTGATTAAGATTGAATGTTTCACTAAACTTATTTGTTAGTTCAAATATTTTTACAGGTAATCTTAAATTATTTTTCAGTTCATACCAATCTCCAAATTTTTTAACTTCAGTTTTCCTTCTATCTAGCCACTCCATATTTCTAGAATAAATATTTTGTCTTTTATCACACAAAACGAGTATTTCATCATTATGAGTAAGGAAATTACAAAGCATTAAATACCATTCCATAAAATAATCTTGACCCTCATCTATTAAAATAGCATCATACTTATCTTGTTCACTAATCTGATGAATATAATTATTTACAATACTAGGAATAGTAGTTTTGAAATACTCTTGTAAATTTTCGCCATGTTGAGGCAAACTTACTCCTAAATTATTCAAGTAAGTTTTGCAAAAACCATGAAAATGGTCAAAAGTAATTTGGCTCCAAGAGAACTCAAATGGGCTTCTTTGAATCATATCTCTTATATAATGCCACAAGGTTATATTGAAAGTAAGAATTAAAACTCTTTTACCTTCTGATGCTAACTTTCCTGCTCTGTAAGCCATTACTAAAGTTTTTCCACTACCTGCAATACCTCTAACTCTATGATGTCCCTTTTGAGGATTAGAAGCAACTTTCTGTTCAGGAGTTAAATCAATTCGTATTGTTTGTTCAAGAGAATGAAAAGGAGGAATTAACCAAAATAATACTTCTTTGTTAAAACTTTTATCCCATTTTGAATATTTATATCTAAGTTCAGGTATAATTTCTGATAGTTTATTTTCTTTTAAACTATCAAAACCAAATACAGGATGATATTTATATATACTCTCACTGGACTTAATAAAGTTTTTTGCTTCCTCAGTCGTGGCATTATGAAAATAAACAGAGTAACAGACTAAAACTTGTTCAATTTTATCCAAATATTCACCTATTTGTGGAACTAACTCTCCAATTAGCTTTGTCCTATAAAATTTAGCTTGTAATAAAGGTGATTTTATTGGGTATTCTCCTCTTATATCATGGACATAAAATTGTACTTTGTTACCATTAATTTTTTGTGATGAATAATTTTTAAGGCTCCAATCTTTCACTTCTATAATCTGAACTCCTTTTTGTGGGTGGAACAATATTATATCTGGTCTATTGCCATTTAAATATGGTTGTACAAAAATTAGCCACCCATTATAACTGATTAAATCACTATTGGAATCATGCAATTCATCTTTTGGCAGATTTTTATCTAAATAATTAATAATATGTTTTTCGCCTAAAGTTAAAGGTTGTTTAAAATTATTTAATACTTCCCATCCTGGAATTATCCTTGAAAATGCCATCTGTGATATAATTATAATTTTAAAAATACATTTTTTCAACTATCTATATAACAATTTATTAAAGATTTATCAAAAAAATAGTTTATTCTCACATTACGCTTGCCCAACCTTCAGCTTATCTTTTGCACTTTGGAAAAATTTATAAAAAATAAAATTTTTGTAGAGCTTATTCTCATGTGAATGCCCCTGAGAGAACACCCCCACCTATGTTGGAATGGGGAAACTCCCTCATACCTTTTTCTGGGGAAATAAATTTTGCAGGCAGATTTAACTTTAGTTGAAAGTAAAGTTTGGTTTACTGTGAGCTTGCTTCTTAGAGAGGTCATTTTTAACTCAAAAATCAAAAACAATGGTAAGAATTATCAGCTACAAAACAAGACAAAGAGAGGACGGAACAAATTTTTATCTTCTAGAGGTACAGGGAGGTATTGAAATGGTATTAAGCAAAACCACAGGTCAATACTATGCTACAGCCAAGAAAGCTACTGTGTCAACTACATTTGATGAAGAAACCTGTATAGGCTTGATGGGCTCTCAAATGGCTGGTAAAATATCAAAGATTACTACAGAGCCTTATCAGTACACTATCAAAGAATCTGGTGAGGAAGTTACTCTGAACCACAAATACATCTATCTTCCTGAAGGTGTAGAAAGTTCTGAGGAGAAACTTGCAAAACAACTTGAAGAAGCCTTTGCATAGTCATTCTAGAGCATAAAGACTTAATACGTCCATTTTTCCTGAATCCATATATAGGTTTTAAGAATTTTGGACGTATTTAATTTCTCTTAAATAACAAGAAATTGTCCATTCTGTGTAGTAATAGTATATACTTCTGCACAAAATGGACATTTTTAATTCCTTATCTATTAGAAAAAAGTACGAGTTTTTGCAGGAGTATATAGTAAATACAGAAACTCATACTTTTCAGATTATTCATTCACTAACAACCTTAATCTTTACATGAAAACAAATACAAAAGTTGCAGAATTACTTGTTTCTTACTCTGCACATATAGTGTCTCAACAAAAAATAAGTAATAGCATAGAAACTTACAGCCTTATAATCAACAATTGGAATCTAGATACAATAGAAATGTTCGAAGAAGTAAAGATATTGCTACTCAATAAATCTAATAAGGTTCTGGGAGTTTATGATTTATCAAAAGGAGGAATGTCATCTAGCATCATAGATGTTAAAATAGTACTTTCCATAGCTCTTAAAAGTCTGGCTAGTGGAATAATTATAGTACATAATCACCCAAGTGGAAACCTAAGCCCAAGCAAGGCAGATATTGATATTACAGAGAAATTAAAATCAGCCTTTAATTTAATGGATATAACAGTGTTGGATCACTTAATAATTTCAAAGGATAATTATTACAGTTTTGCAGATGATGGACTTTTATAACTGAGTTTCTTATGCTTCTAGTACCACAGAGCATTATAACTAATTATAAGTGCTAAAGTGCCATTTTATCTTGAGGTTAGTTTTCTGCCATCAGTTCTAAAACATAAACAAAAAATATCAAAAGGTTACATTTTAATCTAGTTGTACAGAGCTGTATTGAAATGAGTTTTCAGATATTTTGATACTTTGCCACTGGTGAATCTCTTGTATTTTTGTGGATTTTTTAAATAAAATTATTCATATTCGCACATAGGAGCTAATTATCACACCAAAAAATATAAATTCAAGGTAAATGGCTAAATTCTGCTACATATATATCATAGCCAAATTGTAATATCCTCTTGGCTACTAGATGAATGTGGGGAGCAAAAAAGAAATTAATAATGACGAAATTTAGATTAATTAGCATGAGGTAAAGTTGAGAAGTAAAAAGCTTTGAAGCTAATAAATAGCCAAATTTTAAATTTCAGTAGATTCAAGATTTACTAAATCAACAAGCTTCATATCCATTGCCTCTGCAATTCTGTAAAGAGTAATTACTGTAGGATTAGTTCTACCAGCTTCAATTCTTGAAATATTTGTAGGATCGATATTTCCTTCCATTCTGCCCACTAAATCAGCTTGTGAGATTCCTTTCTGTAATCTCACCTCTTTAATTCTTTTACCAATTTTTTTAAGAATTTCAGATTTATCCAACTTGCCATATTTGTCAGGTCAAAGGAACTTAATATATTTACAGAATGTAATGCCATATATGACAATATTTGATTTGATCTCTTTATGGATTCCCGTAATGTTTAAATATGAATTACAATTAATTTGCTAACTAATAAAATTAAAAACAATGAAAAAAACTTTATTCCTAATCATTTTATTTTTTTCAACTTACCTATATTCTCAAACATCTCAATATGTAGAATTTCCAAATATAAATACAGAGGTTCCTCCTAATAAAGCAAGAATTTATGTGATTAGACCAACAGGGAAATTAAGCCATTATTATATAACTCTATCATCTAATGGAAATATGATTGGGAGACTTGATTATAAAAACTATCTATGTTGGGATGTAGATGTAGGTAAATACAATTTAGAAGGAGCTTTCGAGGGCAACAAGATCAGAAAGGATCAGACTGAAAATAAAGATTTCTTTACTGTAAATGCTAAAGAGGGAAAGACTTATTACATAAGGCTTAGTCCAGCTTATGGTCTAACAACAGGAAAGGCTTCATTTGATATTATTGAACCTGAAAAGGCTCAAGAATATATCAAGAAATTTCCTAAGCCAAAAGTGAAATATGTTGATTAACAAAGTTCACAACCTAAAATATTCAACTGACAACTAATTTTTAGCATGAAAAAGTACTTTATTTCCTTAGAGGGTCAACAAACAGGACCATACACAATAGAACAACTAAAAGCTATGAAATTGATAAACAAATATTTGGTGTGGACTGATGGATTTAGTGGATGGAAAAACATTCAATCTGTTCAAGAGTTGAGAGAAAGTATTACAAAGCTTCCTCCTAAAATTGAAAATCAAAAATTGCCCCAAATAGGCAATTCTATTCTTAGCAGGATAGTCTTATTTTCTTTTATGATTTCAGCGAGTTTATTTTATTATTTAGGAGGGTTTACAGAAAAGAATGAACTGATGGAATTATATTTTGGAGAAAACTATCTATATAATGCAAATTTAAATTCTTATGAGTCAGCACCACAAGTAAGGATGATAATTGCAGGTTTTTCTCTACTTCAAGGCTTGTTGATAGGACTTTTGATTTACTATGTAATTAAGATGAATATGTACAAAAAATTATATCTGAAGCTATAAAATGAAACCACCTCAAAGCAGGTGGTTTTTTTAATATCAAAACTAAAATGAAACCTAAAATACCATTCCGTATAGGTTACCAATATGACAACTGGGAGCTAAATCTCATGAGTATAGCAGACAGTATCCGTAATAATTCTTATTGTAGTTACTTGTGGGTAGGAAGTGAGATTGAAAGGTTTTTAAATTTCATACCTCAGAGAACGGAGCTTATATTCTATTGGGATATATTGGAAGTTGTAATCCTTGAGTTTGATAAGAAATCTGAACATTATTATAATAGGCTCAATAAAGCCTTATCAGAAAAAGCCACTAGAGTGAAACTTGAAATTCTTCCTGATGGTATGATCATTCACAAGTTCATAACTAGTAAGGTGTCTTATTGGAATATTTATTTTCCTGCTAGTAAAGAAGTAAGGTTGATTTACTTTTCAAACTCTTTTACTTACATCAAAGCCCTACTGGAATAAAGCTTTTAAATCATTATTAACATTAATTTAAAAACATTAAAAATGGGAAGAATACTTATCACAACTGATAACCACGGGGCTTTAAAAGCTGTAAAACAGGTCTTGGAAAGATGCAATTTCAATCCACATGAAGACTTATTAATAAACTTAGGTGATATAGTTGATAGAGGAACTGAAAGTGCTGAATTAGTTCAATTCTATATTGATTTAACAGAGAAATGCTTGTACAAACCTTTATTCATTAAAGGAAACCATGATGATTATTGCCATAAATGGCTTAAATCAGGGGAAATCAGCATGGAGTGGTTAATGAATGGAGGCACGGCAACTATTGATTCTTATATCAGAACAGGCTATTTGGATAGTGAATTACATTTAGATTTCTTTCATGAAATGTTTGATTTCTACATTGATACTAAGAACAGAGGGTATGTTCACGCAGGTTTTACATCTCCTTATGGTTTAGGAAATGATAATTCTGAAACATACTATTGGGATAGAAGCCTATGGGAATTATCTTTGTTAAGTAATGAAAGTAAAGAACTTCCTGAAGAATTGAGAATATTTGAATCCCATAAGGAAATATTTATAGGACATACCCCAACATTAAATTGGAATGAAACAGAACCTATGAATAACTATAATATATGGAATTTAGATACTGGTGCAGGATTTGGAGGAAAGATCACAATTCTAGATGTTGCTAGTAAAGAATTTTGGCAAAGTGATACAGTTGAAGAATTATATACTGATAACAGGCAGTATTAAAGTTTAAACTTAAAAGGTATCCATTTAGGTATCCATTCATTAAGGAAAATATATAAAATGTTAAATATCAATATGAAATATGCTCTGGTTCGAGCCCAGGTGGGACCACTACAAAAACTCGACAAGCCCCTATTTATGGGGCTTTTTTATTTCCCAATCATACGCTGAAATATAAAGCATATTCAGATACCACAATTTTACATCATCAGACTTGGTTAAAGCATCTTTTCACTTGGTGAAATTGTTTTTCGGTAATATAGATATGTATATCTTTGTGTTATGAAATGTTTTCGAATAATTCTTTTAATCATCCTGATCTTTTCTGCGAATAATCTTTATTCACAGGAGGATGTGGCAAAGGAGGTTGTAGCAGAAACATCTAAACTGAAAAAGGCAGTAAGAACCAAAGACGAACCTGCAGAAGCTGAATCGTATTATAATATTGGGGAATCATATTTTAAAACCGGAAACTACTCTAAGAGCGAAGAATACTTTTTAAAATCAAAAAATATTTACGAAAAGATCAACGATAAAAAAAATCTTGAAAAAGTAACCCGGAAACTGGCACAGTCACAGGAAAATCAAAATAAACTGAAATCTGCACTCAGTAACTATGAATCGGCATCAAAAATAGGGTATTCCAGAGCAGGCAGAAATATAAATTCTAATGATGTTTCCAGGATTTCGGCTCCTACTTCTGTGCAGAAGGCTGAAGCAATCCGCAGTAATCTGGTCATCAGCGAAAAAGAAAATAATAAAGAAGATCTTGCCACCGGTTACAGCCAGATGGCAGATGTCAATATCGAAAATAAAAACATTCCTAAAGCAGAAGAAAATCTTAATACTGCGTATAAAATTTCAAAGGAAGAAGCGCCACAGCAGGCGTTGGCGATCAATCAGAAACTAACCGATTTTTATGTTGAAAATAAAAATTTTGATAAAGCCATTGAAGCAAAAAAATCGGTTTTAGAGGAAAATTTTGTAAAAGAAAACTCGCAGAAAAAAGTTGAGCAGATTCAGGAACTTGCCGAAATTTATATCATGAAAAATGATCCAGAGGAAGCAATAGCTTTATTGAAAAATGCGTACAAAATTTCTTTACAGAAAGGGCATACTTTGGAGGCACAGAAAACGGTTAAAAAGCTCGACAGCTTATATCAGACATCACAAAATATTGATGCTTCTGTAAGTTTGTATCGTGATTTTTTGGGAAAACTGCCCGATTTGGTTTCTAAAGATAGAAGTCTGGTAGATGAAAAAATTTTGGAAGACACTGAAATGAAGATCGAGCAGCTGGAACAGGAAAAAAAGCTTAAAGATGAACTAATCCGAAAGAAAAATATGTTCAATTACAGTTTAATTGCGGCATTAATGATTTTATCAGGATTAGTAATCTTTATTTTCAGAACACTTAAAAAAGTACAGGTCAAAAACAAAAAAATCGCCCTTCAGTCGCTTCGCCGTGAGATGAATCCGCATTTTATATTTAACAGCTTAAATTCTGTAAATCATTTTATTGCTACCAATAATGAGCTGGAAGCTAATCAGTATCTGACAAAATTTTCAAAGCTGATGCGTGGTGTTATGGAGAATTCTACGGAAGATTTCATTCCGTTTCAGCAGGAATTAGACTTGCTGCACAACTATTTGTCTTTAGAGAAAACCCGGTTTACGGATAAATTCGATTATGAGATAGAAGTTGATGAAAGCCTCAATGTTCAAAGTTTAAAAGTTCCCGGAATGTTGGTGCAGCCTTTTCTTGAGAATGCAATCTGGCACGGTTTAAGATACCGCACGGAAAAAGGGTTTTTAAGTTTAAAGTTTGAAAAAAATAATGATTTTCTCAATATTTTAATAGAAGATAACGGCATCGGAATTGAAGAAAGTAAAAGGCAAAAAACAGAACATCAGAAAAGCCGTAAAGGTCGCGGTATGAAAAATACGCTGGAGAGAATTGCTTTACTGAATGATCTGTATCAAAAGAATATTGATTGTGCCATTACTGATAAGAAAGATATACCGGGAGTACGCGTTAAAATTTCTTACAAGTTGATAAATGGTTGAATCTCAATTTTAATCTCAAAGAAATGAAAATAAGAGCTGTAATTGTAGACGATGAAATGATCGCAAGAGAAGTTTTAAGAAACTATCTCATCAAATACTGTCCGCAGATTGAGGTTTTAGGCGAAGCGGAAAATATTAAAGAAGCTGTTCCGCTGATTGCCGAAAAACAGCCACAGCTTGTTTTTCTAGATGTAGAGATGCCTTTCGGAAATGCTTTTGATGTGTTGGAAGCAACGAAAGATTTCTCTTATGAAACGATTTTTATTACTGCATTTTCTCAATATTCTTTGCAGGCTCTGAACAAATCTGCCAGTTACTATATTCTGAAACCGATTGATATACAGGAATTGATTGTTGCTGTTAATAAAGTGGCAGAAAGTATTCATAATAAAGAAGAAATCAACCGTAATAAAGTTCTTCTGGAAAATCTGAAGCTGAAACCGGAAAAGCAACAGCTTATTCTTCCTACTTTACAGGGATTTGACGTAGTAAAAACAGAAGACATTCTCAGGTTGCAGGCAGATGGAAATTTTACGCAGGTGTATCTCACAGATGGTTCTAGAAAAATGGTGTGCCGTTTTCTGAAACATTTTGATGATCTGCTGGAACATCCTTTTATCAGGGTGCATCGCTCTCACATCATCAACAGCAATTTTGTGAAATCATATCATAAAAGTGGTACAGCAACGCTTTTAGATAATACCGAAATAGAGGTTTCGGGAAGTTTTAAAGATCAGTTTCTTAAAGTTTTTTCTTAATGACGAATGTGTTCGACTGGTACAACATTGGTGATTCATTTAATGTTGATATTGTATTGAGATCATCTAGGCATCATTTTTGAATTTTTATCTCTATAAAAATAGACGATATGAAGACCCTACAAAAAGTTGCCATTCCTGTTTCTTTAGGAATTTTAGGATTATTTATTCTTAGTTCTTGTTCAGTAGGAATTCCGAAAGGAGCGACTGCGGTAAAAAATTTCAACTCTAATAAATATCTGGGAAAATGGTACGAAATTGCCCGTTTTGATTATAAGTTTGAAAAAAACATGGATAATGTAACGGCTACCTATTCATTAAATCCTGATGAAACCATCAAAGTACAAAACAGAGGGTACAATTATGTGAAAAAAGAATGGAAAGAATCGGTTGGCGAAGCGAGATTTGTCAATGATAAATCTGAAGCCAGACTTAAGGTTTCTTTTTTTAAACCGATCTGGGCTGGCTATAATGTGATTGATATTGATGAAAATTATCAATATGCTCTCGTTGTAGGAAACAGCACAAAATATATATGGATTCTTTCCCGAACTACACAAATTCCCGAAAGCTATAAACAAAGATTTATTGAAAAAGCTCAGAAATTAGGGTATAATACAGATGATTTGATTTGGGTAAAACATGATAAGCAATAGTTTTTCTTTTAAAGTAATAAGATAAATAGCTGCTTAGAATATTCGCCCTTATAAGATAAATGTAAGCCGTAATTAATTTTATTTTAACATTTTAATTTTATTTTCTCAATTTGAGATAATAAAATTTTTTGTAATTTTGAAATTAATTAATAATAGTTTTTTATGCTGAAGAAAACTGCCTTTATTGGCTTATTTGCTTTGATGACAAGCCCTCTTATGGCTCAAGATACAAAAACTCCTGTTTATCTGGACGAAACTAAACCTGTGGAATTAAGGGTGAAAGATGCTCTTTCAAGAATGACTCTTGAAGAAAAAGTAGCCATGCTTCACGCACAGTCAAAATTCAGTTCACCCGGCGTACCAAGATTGGGAATCCCTGAATTCTGGACTACAGATGGTCCGCATGGAGTTCGTCCGGAAGTAATGTGGGACGAATGGAATCAGGCAGGATGGACGAATGATTCAATCATAGCTTATCCTGCTCTCACTGCTCTTTCTGCAACCTGGAACAAAAAAATGTCATGGAATTACGGAAAAGCTTTGGGTGAAGAGGCGAGATACAGAAAAAAAGATATACTTTTAGGTCCCGGAGTAAACATTTACAGAACTCCTCTTAACGGAAGAAATTTTGAATATATGGGCGAAGATCCGTATTTAACTTCCAAAATGGTGGTTCCTTACATCAAAGGGGTACAGTCTAATGGCGTAGCAACTTCTGTGAAACATTTTGCGCTGAACAATCAGGAAATGTTCCGTCATACGAGCAATGTAATTGTAGATGACAGAGCATTATATGAAATTTATCTTCCGCCGTTTAAAGCCGCAGTTACAGAAGGCGATTCCTGGACGATTATGGGAGCTTATGATATGTACAAAGGTGAGTATGCGAGTCAGAACAAATATCTTTTGAATGATATTTTGAAAGGTGAATGGAAATACAAAGGAGTGGTAGTTTCTGACTGGGGTGCGGTAAATGACACACAGCAGGCTATTCATAACGGATTGGATCTTGAATTCGGAAGTTGGACCAACGGACTTTCGGCAGGGACAAAAAATGCTTACGATAATTATTATCTGGCAAAACCTTACTTAGATTTAATTAAATCCGGAAAAGTAGGAACCGCAGAGCTTGATGATAAAGTGACAAGACTTTTAAATCTGGCTTTTAAGACGACAATGAATACCAAAAAACCTTTTGGGAATATTGCTTCTGAAGAGCATAAAGCTATTGCCAAAGAGATAGGAGAGGAGGGAATTGTATTATTGAAAAATCAGGGAAATGTTCTTCCGATTGATATTAATAAGGCTAAAAAAATTGCAGTAATTGGGGAAAATGCAATCAAAATAATGACTGTTGGAGGTGGTTCTTCTTCGTTAAAAGTGAAATATGAGACCCTTCCTTTAGACGGAATCAAATCAAGATTCGGAAAACAGTCTGATGTACAGTATGCAAGAGGCTATGTAGGAGATATTGGCGGAGAATATAATGGCGTAAAATCTGGTCAGGATCTTAAAGATGACCGTTCTCCGTCTGAATTGCTGAATGAAGCAGTAGAACTGGCAAAAAATTCTGATTATGTAATTTTTGTAGGAGGCTTAAATAAAGCTGATTTTCAGGACAGTGAAGGAAACGACAGAAAAAGCTACGGACTTCCGTACAATCAGGATAATGTAATTTCGGCATTAGCTAAAGCGAATAAAAATCTTGCGGTAGTTCTTGTTTCAGGAAATGCAGTGGCAATGCCGTGGATTAAAGAAGTTCCTACTGTTGTTCAGGCTTGGTATTTAGGTTCAGAGGCTGGAAATTCAATTGCATCAGTTTTAGCAGGAGATGCTAATCCGTCCGGAAAACTTCCGTTTACTTTCCCTGTAAAACTGGAAGATAATTCTGCTCATCAATTAGGAGAATATCCGGGGAATAAAGAAGAATTGGCTGCCGGAAAAGGAAAAGATCAAAAAAATCCGATCAATATTACGTATAATGAAGGAATATTGGTGGGTTACAGATGGCATGATACCCAAAAAATTAAGCCTTTATTCAGTTTCGGACATGGTTTAAGTTATACGACATTTGAATTTGGTAAAGCTAAAGCTGATAAAACTGCCATTTCACAAAATGATCAGATAACTTTTACGGTTTCAGTTAAAAATACCGGCAAAAAAGCAGGTTCAGAAGTGGTTCAGTTATACATCAGTGATTTAAAATCATCATTGCCACGTCCTTTGAAAGAACTTAAAGGTTTTGAGAAAGTATTTCTGAATGCTGGAGAAGAAAAACAGGTTTCGATTACTATTGATAAATCGGCTTTAAGTTATTTTGATCCTGAAAAACATGACTGGATTGCAGAGCCGGGCGATTTTGAAGCACACATCGGAAATTCTTCAGACAATATTAAGACAAAAATAAAATTTACGCTGAAATAGTCGATAAATCATTAAAAATCTGATTATAACGGAAAATTATCATAAAAGTTTATTGAGCATTCTGTTCAGTAAACTTTTTTTTATAGGTGAAATTAATAGTTAAGATTAAATTTAATTTTGAAAGTTGGCAGCATTTTTATAATTTTATTCAATGAAGGATGAGAAAATAGGACTTGTTTTATCAGGTGGCGGAACCAAAGGCATTGCTCATGCAGGAGTTTTAAAGTTTTTGTCTGAGAAAAATATTGATATTGATATTCTTTCCTGTTGCAGTGCAGGTTCAATTGTGGGTTGTTTATATGCAGTCGGGAAAAAGCCGGAAGAAATTCTTGATTTTTTTCAGTCAGTATATTTTTTCAACTGGAAACATTTTGCTTTCAATCAGCCGGGATTGGTTTCATCAGTGATTTTTAATAATTATCTTAAACCTATTTTTAAAGACATGAAAATAGGAGATCTTCCAAAAGAAGTTAAAATTGTTGCTACAGAACTGGTTTCGGGGACAGAGAAAATATTTGAAAAAGATTTTCTGGTTTCTGATGCAATTATTGCTTCATGTTCTATTCCCGGAATTACTACGCCGTATGTATTGGCTGATGAAATGTTTTGTGATGGCGGTGTACTCAATAATTTTCCGGCAGATATCATCCGTAAAGACTGCGATCAGCTGATCGGAGTGTTTGTATCTCCGCCCAATGATATAAAAATCAATGATTTGAAGACTATTAAAGCCATTGTTTCACGATCTTATGATTTGCTTTCCTACAGAATAGAAAAAATAAAATTTGAGCATTGCGACTGGCTGATTTCTTCTCAGGAACTTTCAAAATACGGAACCTTTGAGCGTAAAAAAGACAGGTTGGAGCAGATTTTTAATATTGGCTACCAAGCAGCCAGAGAAAGTTTTTCAGAAAGTCATTTTTTTAGTTCTTTGAAGAATACAGCTGAAAATTAATGATACTTCAGTTTAATTCAGCATTAAAAAACGGCAGCGTATTTATAATTTGTAATCCATATTCTCTCATTGTCAGTAAGAAGTTTTTTGCTGAAAAGTTTCAGGCAATAAAATGTTTTTTTTATGGTTCTAATAATAATGAGACTTAATTAAATAAAAAAACTTACGAACTGCCATGAAATATGTTATCTTATTTTTGATTGTATCAATGAAACTGTATGGTCAGATGATGACATCTGTTTATTTTCAGACTAATTCTTCCGGACTTGATAACGAATCAATCAGAAAACTAGATAGTTTGTCGCTGCTTAATAAAAGTCTGAAATTTAAAATTTTTGGTAATTGTGATTCTTCTGGAAGTGATGCTTACAATATGAAGCTTTCTGAAAAAAGAGCATTGGCTGTTGCAGAATATTTAGCAATAAAAAGTAAGGATAATATAAAAGTAGTAAGCATTACGGGGCTGGGAGAGCAAAAGCAGATCAACGACAACAGTACAGAAGAGCTTAAAAGTAAAAATAGAAGGGTTGATATTTTTATTGAAAAAATATTTAAAGACAATGAAAAAATTCAAAAAAAGCTTTTACCGGATTTCATAAGTACGGATGTTTCAAAAATGAAAAAAGGTGATACTCTCTCTATACAGAATATCAATTTTGAGGGTGGTCGTCATATTTGGCTTCCAAAAGCTAATCATTCGCTGATTCTTTTTGTAAAGAAAATGCGTGAAAATCCTTTGCTTAAAGTGGAATTGCAGGGGCATATTTGCTGTGATTATGATAATTTTGACGGGCAGGATCTTGATCTGGGAACCTACAACCTTTCTTTCACAAGAGCAGATGCAATTAAAAAATATCTGGTAAAATACGGCATCACTCCGGAAAGGATTCAGGTAAAAGGATTAGGACATCTCAATCCTGTAGTTTATCCCGAAAAATCGGAAGCTGACAAAATAAAAAACAGAAGAGTTGAAGTCTTAATTGTTGATAAATAAATTTTAAAATCTCGTTAGTCAATCATAGCAAAAAATGTTATAACTTCAATTATTGTTAATGCTTTTGCGGACAAAAAATCAACGAAAATTATCTGAAAAGGTTACGTTAAAAAATTTTCAATATAATTAAAAATAGATATCATAAAAATTAATCTTTCGCATGTCTTCTGCTAAATGAAAACATCAGATAAAACAAAAACGGCAGAATAAAAACACAGCCAATCATCAAAGCCCAGGCTAAAAAATTAATTGTTTTTTCGGGAGCAATATTTTCAGTTAAAGATAAATGATTGCCATTCTGAAGAAGGATGATATCCGGATAAAGCTGATACGTTGCGGCAACAAGAATCATCAGGATCTGCGCGCCTGCCAAAACTCTTACCAAAAGCAGTCTTTTGGTTTTAATAAAGAGAAAAAGCATCGCCAGAAAAACACTTGCGGTAACAACCGCAGAAATGCCAATCCAATGTCCGAAAACTCTTTCAAGTAAAGGAATTCCCGATACATATGCTGCAATAAATACTAAAATACCTGTTACTACTACAAAAATCATCGATTGTTTTGCTTTTTTTATCATCAGATTGAGATTGTAGCCTGCTTTTGTTTCCCGAAGACTAAAAATAGATGCGAGATAAAAACAAATGGCAACTGTGAACAATCCTACACTAATTCCAAAAAAATTAAACCAGTTCAGTATATATAATTCCACAAAACTGTTTGCATCTGGATTCAAAGTTCCTGATATGGAGGATGCACCAATCATTCCTAAAAAAAACGGTGTCAGAAGACTCGAAAAATAAAAAATCTGTGTATAAACCGTCTGCCATTGGTCTTCTACAGCATCATAATGTCTGAAAGTAAAAGCTGTTCCTCTTGCAATGATTCCCACAAGCATTAAAACCAGAGGAATATGAAGATAGGTGGAAGCAAAACTGTAAATATCAGGAAAACCCACAAACAGAATGACTATTGCAATAATCAGCCACATATGATTAGCTTCCCAGATGGGAGCAATAGATTCGTACATTATTTTTTCGGTATATTTTCTTTCTTTTTTCCGGCTGAAAAATTCAACAATCCCCGCTCCGAAATCGGCCCCGCCTAAGATGATATAAAGACATATAGAAAGCCAGAGAAACCCAATGACAATATAACTCATAATTTTTTGTTTTTAGAAATAAACTCACTGTCGGTAGGATCATACAGTTTCGGAACCATTTTAATCTGTCTTTTCAGAAGAAATAGAATAATCAACGATAGCGAAACGAAAATAGCAGTAAAAAAGTAGAAAGAATACTGTATTCCCGGCATTGGAGTGACTGCGTCTGCGGTTCTCATAATTCCGTAGATAATCCAGGGCTGTCTTCCGACTTCTGTTACTGTCCATCCCGCTTCCAAAGAGATATAGCCGAAAGGAGTTGCCCATAAAAAAGTTTTCAGGAGCCAGTTTTTAGTAAGCCATTCTTTTTTGAAAAATGATGCATATAAATAAATACTGCCGATAATAATCATCACAACGCCAAAGAAAATCATAATCTGGAAAGCATAATGAACAACTGCTACAGGCGGCCATTCGTCTCTGGGAAAGTCATTTAATCCTTTTACTTCAGAATTAAAATCACTGCTTACCAGAAAACTCAATACTTTAGGAATTTTTAATGCGTAATTTATTTCGCCTTTCTCTTCATCAGGAATTCCGCCAATGACAAAAGCAGCACCTTTTTCAGTTTCAAAATGAGCTTCCATTGCTGCCAGTTTTATTGGCTGTCTTTCTGCAACAGATTTCGCAGCTACATCACCGCTCAGCGGCGCACCAAAAGCCCCGATTAACGCAAAAGAAGCTGCAATCCTGAATGCTTTTGTATGAAATTCAACGTTTTTCTTTTTTAAAATCAAATAAGCATGCACTCCTGCAACTGCAAAACCTGTTGCGCAAAATGCTGCAACCGTCATATGCAGCGCCTGTGAAAACCATGCATCATTGAACATTGCTTTTACAGGATCAATATTAGTATACTGTCCGTTTATATAATCGAAACCAGTGGGAGAGTTCATCCATGCGTTTGCTGCAACAACCAGAATTCCGGAAGCCAAACCGCTCAGTCCTACCAAAAAGCCACAAAACCAGTGAAACCATTTGTTAAATCTATCCCAGCCATAAAGGAAAAAGCCGATGGCAATTGCTTCTATAAAAAATGCGGTTCCTTCCAGAGAAAAAGGCATCCCGAAAATTGGACCGGCATGTTTCATAAAGCCGGGCCACAATAAGCCTAATTCAAAAGAAAGCATTGTTCCGGAAACTGCACCCGTTGCAAAAAGAATAGCAACACCTTTGCTCCATGCTTTGGTGAGACCTTTATACATCTCATTTCCTGTTTTAAGGTACTTCCAGTGAGCAAATGCCATCAGAAAAGGCATAACCATTCCTACACAGGCAAATATTATATGAAAACCTAAAGAAAGAGCCATCTGCGCCCTTGCCGCAATAAAATCATCCATAAGATTAATTTTTCACAATAAAGTTATGCATAAATTATTTTGCTTCAGTATGATTTAAAACATTCCCAGCTTTTCGTATTTTTCTTATAACTTTAATGGTTTTATATTTTCTTTAGGCATAGAATTAATGATTATACAGATGCTATTTTATCTTTCACAACTCGAAAAAAATCACGATATTTGTAAGCATTTTTATTAAAAAAATAATCTAAAGAAGCTGCAGGCAAAAACCAGGCAGCGGTTAGCTAAAAATATGAGTCAAAAACAATATACAGCAAGTAGTATTCAGGCATTGGAAGGAATGGAGCACGTTCGTATGCGTCCTTCCATGTACATTGGTGATGTAGGTTTCAGAGGTCTTCACCATTTGGTTTATGAAGTAGTAGATAACTCAATTGATGAGGCTTTAGCAGGATACTGTGATACAATTTCCGTAAAAATCAAAGAAGGAAATGCCATTGAGGTGATGGACAACGGTCGTGGTATTCCTGTAGATTTTCACGAAAAAGAGCAGAAATCTGCACTTGAAGTAGTAATGACCAAGATTGGTGCGGGTGGTAAGTTTGATAAAGATTCTTATAAAGTTTCCGGAGGTCTACACGGAGTTGGGGTATCTTGTGTGAATGCTCTTTCCAATGAGATGGTGACTACAGTTTACAGAGACGGAAATGTTTATCAGCAGATTTACTCTAAAGGTAAAGCACAAACTGAAGTAGAAGAAATCGGGAACAGTGACATCAGAGGAACGAAGCAGTTTTTCAAACCGGATGATACTATTTTTACTGAATTAGTTTATAATTATGATACACTGGCTACTCGTTTAAGAGAGCTTTCATACCTTAATAAAGGAATTACGATTACGCTTACTGACGAAAGAGAAGCACTTGAGGACGGATCTTTCAGATCTGAAGTTTTTCATTCTGAAGGCGGATTGAAAGAATTTGTTGAGTTTATTGACGGAAACCGTGAATCAATCATGGAAAGTGTGATTTTCATGGAAGGTGATCGTGATGATATTCCTGTGGAAGTTGCCATGCGTTACAACACATCTTTCAGCGAAAACCTTCACTCTTACGTTAATAATATCAATACCCATGAAGGGGGAACTCACTTAGCGGGTTTCAGACGTGCTTTAACGAGAACGCTTAAAAAATATGCGGATGATTTAGGAATTCCGCAAAAGGAAAAAGTAGAAATTACCGGCGATGATTTCCGCGAGGGATTAACGGCTGTAATTTCTGTAAAAGTAATGGAGCCTCAGTTTGAAGGTCAGACCAAAACAAAGCTTGGGAACTCTGAGGTTTCCGGAGCTGTGGATAAAATTGTTGGGGAAATGCTGACCAACTTTTTGGAAGAAAACCCTAACGAAGCGAAGCAGATCGTACAGAAAGTTGTTTTGGCAGCTAAAGCAAGACAGGCAGCAAAAAAAGCCAGAGAAATGGTTCAGAGAAAATCTCCGATGGGAGGTTCTGGTCTTCCCGGGAAACTTTCTGACTGTTCTTCAAAGGATCCGAACGAATCCGAATTGTTTTTAGTAGAGGGAGATTCTGCTGGTGGAACGGCTAAACAGGGACGTGACAGGCATTTTCAGGCAATTTTACCATTAAGAGGTAAGATTTTGAATGTTGAAAAATCTATGCTTCACAAAGTGTATGATAATGAGGAGATAAAGAATATCTACACGGCACTTGGTGTTTCCGTAGGAACTGAAGAAGACAGCAAAGCCTTAAATATGTCCAAGCTGAGATACCATAAAATCGTTATCATGACCGATGCGGATATTGACGGTTCTCACATCTCGACATTGATTCTTACATTTTTCTTCAGATTTATGAAAGAATTGATCGAAAATGGATATGTTTATATTGCACAGCCACCTCTTTATCTTTTGAAAAAAGGAAACAAAAAAGTTTATGCTTATAACGAAAAAGAGCGAGAAGAATTAACTCTGGAAATGTCACCGGATGGAAAAGGAGTAGAAGTACAGCGTTATAAAGGTCTTGGAGAGATGAATCCTGAACAGCTTTGGGAAACTACTCTTAATCCTGAAAACAGAATTCTGAAACAGGTGACAATTGATAATGCAGTTGAAGCTGATAATGTATTTTCTATGTTGATGGGTGATGAGGTACCGCCACGAAGAGAATTCATCGAAAAAAATGCTAAATATGCCAAAATTGATGCATAGCATTTTTTTGAAATAAAAATTAAAAGGTTTCACAGTTCTGTGAAACCTTTTTTATTTTCAGTCTTAATTATTTGGTTTTATTTAACTTTTTCTTAAGAATTTTTTTATTTTTGGGAAAAATTCTAACCTTGATGAAAATTTGGTGTCTCGGGGCGCTTTCAATGGCGTCATTATACTATGCTCAAAATTATCCTGTTTCTTCAATCAGTGATGTTTTAAAGAAAAATGCAAGTGCGGTAATCAGAAATGAAAGTACTGTACTTGAAATTAATAAAATTGATGAAATCGTTTATCATAATTCTTCTGCAATTACGGTTATCAATAAAGATGCAGTCGGATTTTCTACTCCCAAAATTTATTACGATAAAGGGAACTCCATTTCAAATATTAAAGTGATTTTATATGATGAAAAGGGAAACAAAGTAAAAACTTTTTCTAAAAGCGACTTCAACGATATAGCTGCCAATTCGCAAGGATCGTTCTATTCAGATAATAGGATGATGTATTTGTCTTTTACTCCTACATCGTTTCCGTACACAATAGAGTTCAGCTACGATCAGAAGGATCAGAATACGGTTTTTATTCCGGACTTTACTCCATACCATGATTTTAATATTTCACTGGAAAAAAGCAGTTTTAAAATCATCAACAAATCAGGAATCAATCTTCGCTCAAAAGTATATGATTCTCCTTTCAAATTTGCTGCCGTAAATTTATATGATGAAAGTGGGGCTAAAATTTACAGCTATCAGAATATTCCTGCTATTGACAATGAAGATATGGTTCCCAATCCTCAGAAAATATTGCCTAAAGTAAGTTTTTCGCTGGATCAGTTCAGTCTTGTAGGGAAAAAAGGGAATATTACAACTTGGAAAGATTTTGGGCTTTGGTATTACAATAATCTATTAACTCCGGTTTCGGTTTCAACGCCACAGATTAAATCTGAAATTGCTGCGCTTAATTTATCGGGATCTACAGAAGAAAAAGTAAAAAAAATCTACCAGTATATGCAAAGCAAAACACGATATGTTTTCGTTGCTTTGGGAATTGGAGGTTGGCAGCCGATGATGCCGGATGAAGTTCAGAGAAAAGGATATGGCGACTGTAAAGGTCTTACCAATTATATGAAAACGCTTTTGGATGAAGCCGGGATAAAATCTTACTATGCAATTATTAATTCTAACTCATCGCCGATAAGCTTCGATACAGAGTTTCCAAAAATGGGAGGCAATCATGTCATCCTTGTAATTCCTACCGAAAAAGGAAATATCTGGCTGGAAAATACTTCTCAGGAAATTGCGTATAATCATTTAAGCTACAGTACCACAGACAGAAATGCTTTAGCCGTAAAGCCTACGGGAATTGAGATTCTTGAAACTCCAAGTTATAGTTCTGAACAAAATAAAGAAAAACAGATTTTAAACATCAAGATCAATCCTGATAAAACCATTTCAGGAAACGGAAAATTTTCCTATACCGGAAATCAGTATGATTTTAATCTCTCGTATGCTTCTCTGGGACAGCAGGATAAAAATAATGCAGTAAAAAATGCCATTTCTACACTGCATTTGGAAAATGTTGAAATGTCTAATTTCAAAAACAACAGAGATCTTGCAACTATTGATTTTGATCTGAATTTTAAAGCAGTCAATTATTCTAAAATGGTAGGTTCCAGCTATATTTTCCGTGCTGTTCCTATTTACGCCAATGCTGCTTTTCATAAAGATGAAAACAGAAATCTTCCGTTTGAAAACAGATTTGCGTATCAGGATGAATATGAAATCATCTACGAAGTTCCGAAAGACTACATTATCGAAGAAATTCCTGACAACGGAAACATCACTTCCGATTTTGGAAATTATAAAATTTCTTATGAAAAGAAAGATGATAAGCTGATTGTAAAAAGGATATTTGAAATGAAAAAAGGGCTTTATTCGAAAGAAAAATATAACGATTACATCAATTTCAGAAAAAAAGTTCTGAATGCAGATAATTCAAAAATTCTTATTTCTAAAAAATCTTAATCAGATACAATATTAAAACAATTAACTACGATAACAAATTATAACATGAAAGGGTTTATTAAAGTTTTCTTCTTCTCTATGAGCATTACTTTATCTGCACAAAATCAGCAGTTTTTGAAGGTGCCTAAATTTAATAAAGAAGATTTGACCAAAGAAAAATCGTCTGTTGATCCTAAAGCTCCTGCCGAATTGCTTTACCGCTCAGTACATTACAGAATTGATAATAGCAACGGATATCTTAAAAAAAATGTAATTTACAGAGTAAAGATTTATGAAAAAGATAAGTCTGAAGAATGGCATAATCTGGAAATTTCATTATTTGACAACAATTCCGGTGACAGAGAAGTTCTAAACAATATCAAAGCGGTTGTTTATAACCTGGAAGGAGATAAAGTCACCGAAACGAAAGTTGAGAAGAGCTCTAAATTTAAATCTAAAGAAAATAAATATTATACTGTCAATAAATATGCATTTCCTAATATCAAAAACGGATCTGTAATAGAATATCAGTATGAAGTTTCTTCTCCATTCACTTATGAAATTCCGCTGACTTATATTGAGTTGGATATACCTTCAGTTTATACAGAATATGTTTTTGATACTCCGGTTCAGGTTTCTTATAGTGTAGATTTCACGGGAAGTTTAAGCCCTAAATATAAGGTTATGAAAGAAGACGTTCTGTACGGTTCACAGCATAAAACATATCGTTTCGGATACGATAATCTAAAAGGATTTAAGACTGAAAAATATGTAAAGAATAATGATAACTACAGAACTAAAATCAGAGCGGAACTGCATTCTACTTATTTTGGAGAAAATTTAAAAATGTATACTTCAACATGGGAAGATATCAGAAAAAAATTATGGGATCACGAAGATTTTGGCTCGCAGTATAAAAAAGACCGTTTGGTAAAAGACGTGATGCCCGCGGGAATAATGGATGAGAAAAACGAACTCAACCGTGCCAATAAAATTTTAGATCATGTAAAGGCAAATTATACATGGAATTACAACAACGGTTTTTATGCAGAAAACGGAATCAGAGAGGTTCTCAAAACAAAGACAGGAAACACAGCCGATCTTAATCTTTTATTGATTTCAATGTTCAGAAGTGCAGGAATCAGCTCTAGTCCGATTTTAATTTCCACGGTTAAAAACGGAGCGCTGAATCTGGGTTTTCCTAATTTGGGTAACTTTAATTATGTAATTGCAGGAGCAGAAATTGATGGTAAATTTTATCTCTTTGATGCTACTTCAAAACAATCTCAGGCAAATCTTTTACCTTCAAGAGTGTGGAATAATAATGGACTTCTTATAAAAGATGATAAGGCAGAGGTAATTAGTATGTTTAATGCAAAAATGAGTTATGCCAACCTTACAGCAAAAGTGAAATTCAATGAAGATGGCTCAATATCCGGAAGGTATTTTGACCGTGACGCCGGACTTTTAGCATTGAATGCTAAAGAAAGCTACGACGAAAATCCTGATAAATATAAAAAGCAATACAAAGAGAACTTTTCACAGGATTTTACCGATATTACTTCAACTGTTCTGGCTAATGGAGACTTTGAGTCTAAAATGAGCTTCAGTTCTCAGAACCTTATTGATAACGTTGGAAAAAAGAGAATTTTCAATCCTCTTCTGTTTCTTAATCAGTCTGGAACAGATTTTAACGAAACCGAAGAAAGAAAATATATGATCAACTTTGTGTCGCCTTTTGTAAGAGTGAAAAAAGTTGAGATAGAAATTCCTGAAGGTTATACCGTTTCAGATCTTCCGAAAAGCAAAAAGATTACAACAGATGATAAAGAAATTTCCTACTCTTATATTGTAGAAAATAAAGACAACAAAATTTTTGTAACATCAGAAGTGAAGATTGCAAGTGCAGATTATCCTAAAGAATATTATCCCGCATTCAAGCAAATCTGGAAAGTTATTTCAGAATCTGAAAGTCAGGTAATGAGCTTGATCAAAAATTAGCAATTTTCACGTTATATGTGAAAAACTGTTTAGATTTGCTGTATATTAAAAACACTAAAGATATCTTTGGTGTTTTTTTATGTAAAAAATCTCACATCGATTTGTGAATAATTTGAAATATTTCATCTTAAGAACTTTATAACATCTTAGATTGAGAATTATCAAAAATATTTTAATTTTAATAAAGTAAAACAAAAACTACAATCGTCATAGCAATATGGAGGTTGTCGAAAAAATATCAATGCCACAAAAGGAAAAAGAAAGCATCATTTCTCAGACTGTATCTAGTTACGGAGGTAAACTGATGTCTTTCATCCGTCCTAAAGTAAAAAATACCGAAGATGCAGAAGATATTCTGCAGGAAGTCTGGTATCAGTTCAGCAGTCTTACCAACCTTTCTGAAATTGTGAATGTTGGTGGATGGCTCTATAGAGTAACGGCAAATAAGATTACCGACAAATACAGGAAGAAAAAAACAGAAAATCTGGAAGACTTTGTTTATGAAGATGAAAACGGTGAATTTTCTATTAAAGATATTCTGCTGATGGATGAAAGTGCCGGTCCGGAAATCAAGATGTTTCAGGATGAAATCTGGAAAAAACTTTTTGAGGCCCTGGATGAGCTTCCCGAAAAACAAAGGCTGGTTTATACAGAAAACGAGCTTAATGATAAAACTTTACAGCAGATTGCAGATGAGCAGGGTGAAAATATTAAAACAATTATCAGCAGAAAAAACTATGCGGTAAAGCATCTAAGAAACCGATTGAGAAAATTATACGAAGATTTAAACAATTAAAACTGAAAATGAAAAATAAAAATAAATATCGAAAAGGTTGGTGGTTCTGCATTATTTTATGTCCTCCGATTATTTTCTTGTTGATTTCATGGATTGTCATGTTGCTGTGGAATTGTCTTTTGCCGGAAATTTTGGGTGTTAAGGCAATCAGTTTTTGGCAGGCAATGGGAATTTTGGTACTAAGTAAAATTCTGTTTGGCGGTTTTCATGGGAAATTCGGACAGGGGATGAGACAGATGAAAGAAAAACATCTTCAGCATAAAATGGAAGGAATGACACCAGAGGAAAAAGAAAAATTCAAAGAAGTCTGGAGACAAAAATGTTCCGGAAGTTTTTTTAACAAAAATAACGAGTGATTTTAATTTTTGAAGTAGTAAAAGTAAAATTAAAACAGATTCGTCTTTATAAAAAAGTAGTAAAATTTAAAATTAAGAAATGAAAAATTCAGTAGTAAAGGGTGCTTTAGGAGCGCTTGCTGTAGCAGGTATTGCTATGATTGCTAAAAAAGCAATTCAGAGAAAAAAAATTGTGAAAGGTATTTTTGAAGAATACGGAATCAAAGAAAAATCTCCTTTTGGTTTTGCGGATAAAATCAGAGAGATGAATGATGAGGATTATCAGGAATTAAAAGGAAAACTGAAAAAAGAATTTGCTTCAAAATGCTGTAAGAAAGAGTTTAAAAAAGAAAATTTTGTTGAAGCATAATTTTTTTAATAACTAAATTGAAATTGTTGATTTCGCCCCGAAAAGCTGAGCTTTCGGGGCGAATTTTTATAAAAATTACCATATTCAAATATGCTTACATAAAAATGAAATTCCTTATTTTTGTAGGATTCAATGAAAGATTACTATTATTTTCTCGGGATTTCTCATGATGCTTCAGAAGAAGACATCAAAAAATCATACAGAAAACTTTCACTAAAATATCATCCTGATAAAAATGAAAACGATGTTTTTTTTGCAGACCGTTTTCGTGAAATTCAGGAAGCTTATGAGACGCTGAATGACAGAGATAAAAGAAAGACTTACGATCAGAATCTGGAAAATCATCAGAAAAGTTTCAGGTATAATATTCCGCCTTCTATTAAGACATTTACCGCCAATAAAATTCATGCTAAGAAAGGGGAGGAGATTATCCTCAACTGGCAGACTCAGAATGCAGATGTGGTGAAGGTTTTGCCTTTCGGACTGGAGAAAGCTTACGGTGAAAGAATTTTCAAAATTACTGAGTTTAAAGACGGGAAATTCCAGATTCTGCTTCATGCAACCAATTCACTGCTGCACAAAACTGTGGTGCAGGGAATTACCATTACAGAAGTTTTTGAAAAAGACGGGGAGAAATTCAGAGATAAGGCAGAAGATTTATTCAAATCTCAGCCAAAAACTGCTGCAAATCCATCCGGTCAACCGAAAGTTTTTAGAATTATTGCGGCTGTAATTTTGCTTTTGCTGGCAATTTATTTTCTCATCAAAAGCTTTAATTAAGCCATTTTTTTCCTTCCTGGGCATTTTTTGCATCTTTTGCCTTTCTTAAATTTTTTACAGCAGGATTTTTTTTCACAAAACATCTCTTCGTTTCCGGATGACAATGCCGGAGTCAGAGTCGGAACTTTAAAAGGAATAATTGCATTCATGTGACAAATATATTAATTTAGAATAAATATAATTAATTTTTTTTACTGATTTTTCACCATGATAAATCTATAAGAGCTATTGACGAAATTTAACTGTAATGATCTGATTGTTAACTAAACATTCATCTATCATTTCCGTATTCATAATCTATTTTGATTGTATGATTCTCTATTGTATAGTCATTGGAAAAAGCGTAATTTTACGAACCTTTTTTACAATCAAAATCTAATATAAAAAATGAATACAGAACAGTTTGTGAGCCGTCACATCTCCCTTAATGAAGCCGATAAGCAGGCAATGTTGGAAAGAATTGGCGTTTCAGATATTGAGGAATTAATTTCTCAGACCATTCCTTCGTCTATCCGTTTAGAAAAGGATCTTGAAATTTCGGAACCGCTCTCGGAATACGAAATGTTGAATCATTCTAAAGAGCTGGCTTCTAAAAATACAGAATTTACAAGCTACATTGGGTTCGGATATTACAACACCCTTCTTCCTTCAGCTATTCAGAGAAATATCTTTGAAAATCCGAGCTGGTATACTGCTTATACACCTTATCAGGCAGAAATTGCACAGGGCAGATTAGAAGCTCTTCTTAATTTCCAGACTGTTGTGTGTGATCTTACGGGTTTTGCTTTGGCAAATGCTTCATTGCTGGATGAATCTACAGCTGCTGCAGAAGCAATGCATATGTTTTTCAACAACAGAAGTAAAGACCAGAAAAAGTCAGGAGCCAATAAGTTTTTTGTATCTGACCTGGTATTACCACAAACCGTTTCTGTTCTAAAAACTAAAGCACAAGGTTTGGAAATCGAAATTGTAATAGGAGATCACCAAACTCATTCTTTTGATGAGTCTTATTATGGTGTTTTGTTACAGTATCCGGGTAAAAACGGAATTGTTCTGGATTATACCGAAAATATTTCTGAATATAAAAAGCTGGATTTGCAGGTTGTGGTTGCCTGTGATCCGATGGCATTGGTAAAATTAAAATCTCCTGCTTCTATGGGAGCAGATTGTGCTGTAGGAACTACTCAAAGATTTGGGATTCCAATGGGGTACGGTGGTCCTCATGCGGCTTTCTTTGCCTGCAAAGAAGATTATAAAAGAGATATTCCGGGAAGAATCATCGGAGTTTCTCAGGATGCTTACGGAAAACGTGCGTTGAGAATGGCATTGCAGACCAGAGAACAGCACATTAAAAGAGAAAGAGCTACATCTAATATCTGTACAGCCCAGGTACTTCTGGCTGTAATGGCGGGAATGTACGCTGTATATCACGGACCAAAAGGTTTAAACTATATTGCAGACCAGATTCATTTTAAAGCAAATGCTTTGAATAATGGTTTGAAAACTTTAGGCTATCATACTGTCGAAGAGCCGATTTTCGATACTGTAAAAATCCTGATGAGTGAAGATGATAAAGCAAGACTGATGAGAATGATGAAAGATCATAAAATCAATCTTAATTATTTCACTGAAGGAGTGGTAAGTATTGCCATCAATGAAAGTACAACCATTGAAAAGCTTAATTATCTGATGACTTCTTTTGCTAGTTTTAAGGATAAACAGGCTTTTAAATTAGAACTTAAAGAAGAATACAGCATTCCTTCGGATATTCTGAGAAAAGACGAAATTCTTACGGAAGAAGTATTCAATAAATATCACACGGAAACAGAATTGATGCGTTACATCAAGCGTCTCGAAAGAAAAGACTTGTCTTTAACGCATTCTATGATTTCTTTAGGATCTTGTACCATGAAACTAAATGCGGCTACTCAGATGCTGCCTCTTTCTTGGGATAACTGGGGAAGTGTGCATCCTTTTGTGCCGGTAGAGCAGGCGAAAGGATATCAGGAAATGATCCATGAGCTGGAAAAAGATCTTGCAGAAATTACAGGTTTTGCAGGAACTTCTTTACAGCCAAATTCAGGAGCTCAGGGTGAATATGCAGGTTTGATGGTGATCAGACAATATCATATCTCAAGAGGTGAAGGTCACAGAAATGTAGTTTTGATTCCTCAGTCAGCGCACGGAACCAATCCTGCGTCTGCTGCAATGGCAGGAATGAAAATCGTAGTTGTTAAGAATCTTGAAAGTGGTGAAATTGATTTTGAAGATTTGAAAGCTAAAACAGAGCAGCATTCTGCTAATTTATCTTGTGTAATGATCACTTATCCTTCTACTTATGGTTTCTTTGATGCCAATATTAAGGATATTACAGGTTTGATTCACGAACATGGCGGACAAGTGTATATGGACGGAGCCAACATGAATGCTCAGGTTGGTTACACAAGTCCGGGAAATATTGGAGCGGATGTTTGTCACCTGAATCTGCACAAAACTTTTGCCATTCCTCACGGTGGAGGAGGTCCTGGAGTGGGTCCGATCTGTGTTGCGAAACATTTAGTTCCATTCCTGCCAACCAATGCTAATATCAATGTAGGATCTAAAGATGCTATTGACGGAATTTCAGCAGCGCCTTACGGATCTGGTCTGATTTTGAATATTTCTTACGCTTACATCAAAATGTTGGGAACTGTTGGCTTGAAAAAGTCAACCGAACATGCAATTCTTAATGCTAATTATCTGAAAGAAATTTTGGCTGAACATTTCCCTATTTTATATTCTAACGAAAACGGAAGAGTAGCTCATGAATGTATCGTAGATTTCAGACAGTTTAAATCTTTAGGAGTTGAAGTTGCAGATGTAGCGAAAAGATTGATGGATTATGGTTTCCATGCTCCTACAGTTTCTTTCCCTGTTGCAGGAACATTGATGATTGAGCCTACTGAGTCTGAAGGCAAGGCAGAAATAGACCGTTTTGCAGAAGCTCTGATTGCTATTAAGCATGAAATTGATGAGATTGCTAACGGAGAAGCAGATCCTTCAAACAATGTATTGAAAAATGCACCTCATACAGAGCAGATCGTTGTTTCAGATTCTTGGGACAAACCATATAGCAGAGAAAAGGCAGCTTATCCTCTAGATTGGGTAAGAGATCACAAATTCTTTGCTTCAGTTTCCAGAGTAGATGAAGCGTATGGCGACAGAAACCTGGTTTGTACCTGTGAGCCTATTGAAGCTTATATGTAATCAGATTGCAGATAATTAATAAATTGAACCCTGAAAATCAATATTTTCAGGGTTTATTTTTTAGATTTAATGCTAAAAAAATCCGGGAAAAACCGGACTTTATAATTAATAAAAATTATTTTTTTATTTAACCAAAGTATCGAAAGGAGCCAGTTTAAGATCATCAGATTTTACCTGCTCAAAATAAGAAGATTTGCTGTTGCCTTTCAGTTTTTTCATTGCTTTAGAAGCTGCAAGAAAGTCGGTATCAACTTTGGTAGCAATTTCTGTCGGCTTAAAATCCAGCTTTACAGATTCGTCTTCTACTCCCAGATAGCCATTTTTCTTTGTAATATAATTTACGTAGTTATTATAGTTACCTAAAGTATTTCTGAAATACAAAGTATGATAATTCATGCACTTTGTAGATTTTTTTGGCTTGTTGACAATGCAGCTCGCCATATTGCCTCTGTAAAGGTCAAATTCCAAAGCAACAGTTTCATATTCTTTTTTCAAAGCAGCTTTACCATTCGTATAAATAGAACTATCACCTTGCGCTTCACTTATTTTTTTAAGATGTTCCAATACGACAGGAACGGTGTTTTCAATTTTTGATTTTGCTTCAGTTACAGATCCAAAAACTGAGGATGACTGTGCTGAAACCACATTAAAAAATAATAGTAATAATACAGAAAATAGCGAATATCTTTTCATGAGTAATTTTTAAAGCACTAAAATAAATATATTTTCTCATTTTAGCCGTATTCATTTTGATTTTATTTAATATAATTTAACAAATTTTAAGGATTTTGCCTAAAAGTGTGTGTTTTTATATTAACTTGAAATTAGATTAGCCATAAAATCAGATATTACCTTTAATTTAATTATTTGATAATCAGCAAAATATGTAATTTTAACAATTTATAACTATAAAAATAGTTGTATGGATTAAAATAATTTCTACATTTGTATAACTAATTGATTAGTGATAATAATTTGAAAGAATAAAATATTACAATAATTAAAAACTTTAACCATCATGAAATATTTAACAATTTTAGCTTTATATTTTGGATTGAATGCTGACACTAATTTTGAATATAAAAATCTTTTGGGCTCATGGAGTCAGAAATCTATTGCCAATACAAAAGATACGGGAGTATTTATTTTCAGGGCAGACAGCACAGCTTCTTTCGAAATGAGAAAAGGAAATACAGATCATCTCATTGCAGGAATGGAAGGTCCTTACAGCATTGGCAGATCAAAAGGTATTTTGAAAATTTCAATGTTGGGAAAAGAAAAAGTTTTTAAACTAATCAAGTTATCAAAAGATTCCTTAATTTTTACCAACGTACTTGAGAACAGAGAACCGCAGATTTTCGTGCGAATCAAATAATCATTTAATATAATTTAATTAAAATAATGAAAATCCAGACTTTAACAAAAGCAGAAGAACAGGTAATGCAGTTTTTATGGAAAATACAAAAAGGTTTTCTGAAAGATGTTTTGGATTTGTACCCAGAGCCAAAGCCTCATACAAATACGGTTTCTACGATCCTGAAAGTACTGAAAGACAAAGAATTTGTAGATTATGAAGTTTTTGGAAGACAGCACCGGTATTTCCCTTTGATTACAAAAGAGCAGTATTCGGGTAAAACTATGAAAAATCTTGTGAAAAATTATTTCAAAGGATCTTATAAAAGTGCCGTTTCTTTTTTGGTTGAGAAAAACGAAATGAGTGTTGAAGATCTGGAGATGCTGCTTAATGAACTTAAAAACAAAGATTAACGATGGAAACTTTCTTTTTTTATTTAGGTAAAGTAATTCTGTGTTCCGGTGTAATGTTTCTGTATTATCAGTTGTCTTTAAAAGACAGAACATTTCATCATTACAACAGGTTTTATCTTTTATCGGCAATGGTAATCTCCATTTTACTGCCTTTAATAAAAGTAGAAGATTTTACCATTGAGGTGAGCAATAATCTGTTTTTGCTGATCAGTCAGTTTCAAAATATAAACCAGGAAAAAACTATAAACAATGACTACATTTATCTTACAATTATTTTTTCAGCTCTGGGAGTGGTTTCTCTCTATTTTTTAGCAAAATTTCTCTACGGAATTTTCAGAATCCGACAGCTGAAATCCCAGTTTAAAAAGGAAAGCTTTGAAGGGGTAAACTTTTATCAGACCGATCTTTCGGAAGCTCCTTTTTCTTACTTCAAAAATCTTTTTTGGAAAAATACCATTATGCTGAATTCTGATATAGGAAAACAGATTCTGAAGCACGAAATGGTACATATTGAGCAGAAACATTCTGTTGATAAAATTATTGTGGAAATCATTACTTCTGTATTTTGGTTCAACCCGTTTTTTCACATCATCAAAAAAGAAATTAACCTTATCCATGAATATCTGGCTGATAAAAAAGCCGTAAAACAATCGGACACTAAAGCATTTGCGCAGATGCTTTTGGCAAGTCACTTTTCCGGAACACAGTTGCCTGCAACAAGTCCGTTTCTTAGTTCAAACCTCAAAAAAAGACTTAAAATGTTACAGAAACCTAAAACAAAATTCGGGTATGCGCGAAGGATTTTTGCCTTACCAGTGCTATTTACCGTTGCTTTTGCCTATATGGTAAATGCTAAAAATAAAGAAATTAAGGAAACCAATACTGAAATTGATAAAGCAGTTGCAGAGATTAAGAAAGATACGCTGTCTCCCAAAAATGAAATTGATCAGATCGTAAAACTGCAGCAGGAAAAAATTTTAAAAGCCAGTGAAAAGCTGAAAGTTCAGTCCGAAAAGCTGAAAACATTAAGTGAAAAATCAAAGGAGAAAGCATCTGAACTTCAGAAAATTGCCAAAGAAAAAGGCGATAAAAGTTATGAATTTGAATTGAAAGCTAAAGAATTAAAACAGCTTTCTGGTGAAATGGATAAAATTGCCCGCGACAAACAGTTTTCTGCAGATTTTGAAGATTTACTTAGCAGAAGAGATAAAATACTGGCAGAAAAAGATGCAAAAGTTATTCTTAAAGATCTGAGTTTTAAAAGAGTTTTTCCAGATGGAGATAATTATAAAATAAGTGTAAATGGAGAAAGTATCGACTTTGATAAATTGTTTGATTCTAAAGAGTTTAAAGATTTAGGTTTAAGCGAAGATAAAATCAAAGCAATAAAATCAAAATTTAATTCACCTGAATTCAAAGAGAAATTTGATCGTATAAATAAAGTTTATATAAACGGGAAGGATCTGTCTCCCAATGTTGAAGAATTAAGAAAAATTTCCAACGGATTTAATCTTTTTGACGGCACAAACAGCTTTTCTAAAAAAGAGCTTACCAAAAAAGAAAAAAGAAAACTTGAGAAATTGACTAAAGAAAGAGCAGAAGCTGAGAAAAAACTCCAGGAAATAAGAAAGCAGCAAAGAGAATTGCAGGGAAACCCATGGATGCTTTCTGTTGATGCTCATGCGCCTAAAAATATAGTGAAGTCAAATTATTCTATAAATTTTGAGAATGATAATACTAAACTACTCGCCGCTGCAAAAAAATATAAGGAGATAGAGAGAGCAACCATTCTCAAATCTAATTTTGAAGATGATGCCATAATCTATATCAACGGAAAAATTGCTACAAGAAATGAAGTAGACGCTTTAAGTCCTAAAGAGATTTCAAAAATTAATATTAATAAATCGAACAATAATGGTGATAGAAAAAATGAAATTCGTATAGAAACAAAATAACTTTAATGATACAAAAACTATTTGCCTTCCCGATTTTATTCTTAATTCTGTTTTGCAATGCTCAAAATAAACGCTTCAGCTACGAATACCGCTTTATTCCGGATTCTGCTAATATTTCCGATGTAAAAACCGAAATGATGAATCTTGATGTTTCATCTGAAGGATCCAAATTCTACAGTTATACTGTTCATGAAGGTGATTCTGTGGCAAAAGCCGAAATTGCAAAACAATTGGAAACAACGAGAATGATTAAAATGAGAGCAGATATGCATAAAGGATTAATTAAGTATTCGGTTACTAAAAAATATCCTAGCTATGATGTGGCTTTGCATTCTAAAATTTTTCTGGATCAATATAAAGTGGCAGAAACAAGACCGATGAAATGGAAGATCATTTCAGAAAACCAAAAGATCGGGAAATGGAATGCTCAAAAAGCAGAAGCAGATTTTGCAGGAAGACATTGGATAGCTTGGTTTACAACAGAAATTCCTATTCAGGACGGACCTTACAAATTTCACGGTCTTCCGGGACTGATCGTAAAAGTTGAAGACCAAACAAAGTCGCACCAATTTACATTAAGAGCTATCAAAAGCATTGGTTCAGCACCTATAATTTTAAATTTTAATAAAGAAATTCCTGTTAATTTAAAACAGTTTGAAAAACTTACTAAAGACTACGAAAAAGATCCCACAAAAGGATTGAAACAAATGCAAATGGGAGGCTTTACAATGATTATGGAAAGCGGACAGAACAATCATATGAAAGATCATGAAGCCCGTTTAAAAGAAAGATTTAAAAAAAATAACAACAGAATAGAGCTTAATACCGTACAATAATGAAAAAAATATCTTTAGCTTTAATGATCGTATTCGGATTTTTCAGTTTTGCCCAAAACCGTTTTTTCTATGAGTACAAGTTTATTCCGGATTCTACTAATAAAGCTGATATAAAAAAAGAAATGATGCTTCTGGATATTGATAAAAACGGCTCAAACTATTACAGTCAGGACAAATTTATCGCAGATTCTACCATGAAAGCTGATATGGAAAAACAGCTGAAAGCAGCTTCAGGAAATTTCACCATCAACCGTACCGAAAGACCGGGACAGGTTGCGTATAAAGTCACTAAAGCTTATCCTGACTTTAAAACTTTTCTTTTTCTGAAAATTTCTACAGACAGTTATAAAATTGAAGAAGATCAAAAACCGGAATGGAAAATACTTCCGGAAAAGCAGAAAGTAGGAGAATACAATGCCCAGAAAGCGACTACGACATTCGGGGGAAGAGAATGGACGGCTTGGTTTTCCACCGATCTTCCTTTTCAGGACGGACCATATAAATTTTACGGGCTTCCGGGTCTGATTGTAAAAATTGAGGACAAAACAGGTTCGCATTCGATGACTTTGGTAGGAAATAAAACCTTTCAGATCGCAAATAACGAAGAACCTCAGCTTCCGCAGGGAATTCAGCTCTTCGGAATGGGCGGAAAAGATGTCGAAACCAACAAAAAACAGTTTAACCCAAATTCCGCACTAGAAAAAAAAGAGAATTTTAGAATTCTCATATCCAACTGCGTAGCAGTAGAAAAAAAAAA
>NZ_JBVYOF010000021.1:0-224 GCF_056133985.1 Chryseobacterium sp. L12
AGCTGTCTTCCGCCCATGTCGTACACCGTAATGTCCGCTTCAGCTTTCCCATCACCCAGCTTCCAGCTTGCGGATTCCATTCCAATCTCCACATAACAGTAATCACTCACCGGATTCGGATAGATTCTGATGTCCTGCTTCTCAATCAGTTGGTCAATCTGACTGTCACCCAGCTTCACGATCTTCCAGTTTTCTTTGCCCAGTTCTTCAGCACTTGTTCCTGC
>NZ_JBVYOF010000022.1:0-1588 GCF_056133985.1 Chryseobacterium sp. L12
CGTACTCCGTAATGTCCGCTTCAGCTTTCCCAGCACCCAGCTTCCAGCTTGCGGACTCCATTCCAGTCTCCACATAACAGTAATCACTCACCGGATTCGGATAGATTCTGATGTCCTGCTTCTCAATCAGTTGGTCAATCTGACTGTCACCCAGCTTCACGATCTTCCAGTTTTCTTTGCCCAGTTCTTCAGCACTTGTTCCTGCCAAAACAATCGACCCGTCACGATTCAGTCTGAGGTCTGAAAGTCTTTCCTCTCTTTGTCTGCTTTCTCCTTTCACGTATTTCCGCCACTGCTCATTGCCGTTTTGGTCAAGATAGAGCATCCAGAAGGTCTCGTCATTGGCTTCCGTTCTGCCTTCCGACTGCGTATAACCACCCAGCAAAATGCCTTGGGTTAAGTCTTTATTCTTTTCTCTTTCATCTTTTCTCTGAATCACATTCATCCCCATCAACAAATCACGGTTTCCGAAGTTGTAGGATTTCTGCCAGAGTTCTTCGCCACGGCTGTTCAAAGAGACGAGCCAAACATCTGTTCCTTCCTCAATTCCCACGGTTTTATTGCCTGACCTTTCCGATCTGGAGCTTCCCCCGATAATGTATCCTGATGAAGTAAACGCCAGAGTGGTTAAGTGATCATCACCTTTCCCTCCGAAATTCTTTTCCCATTCCACCTTTCCGTCTTTGTTAAGCTTAATGATCCAGTAATCACCCTCGCCTTCGTTACCTGTAGACTTGGAGTAACGTGCTTCGGGATTCGAGGTTTCACTTATGCCCTGTATCCCGGAACTCTTACCAGAACCCGCATCGCGTACCTCGGAACTTCTGGAATACACTCCCAATAACGCCCCTCCGTCCGGAGTAGGAATCATTTTCTCTACTTCATCCAGTCCTCTTCCGCCTAAAATAATCTGTGAAATTTCTTTTCCGTTTTTATTGAGTTTGATGACCATTACATCTTTAGAACCAAAACCTTTGGGTGAATTTTTTACGCTTCCTGCCACCAGAAATCCGAAATCGGTGGTCTGGATAACAGCTTTTGCTTCCTCATCCTGAGCGGTTCCGATGGTTTTCTGCCAAAGCTCATCACCAAATTCGTTCAGTCTTATAATCCAAATGTCTGATCCGCCTTTGGAAGCGTCTTTCTTATCCAGTCCGGCTGTGGAAAATGAAGTTCCCACTACCGCAAAACCTCCGTCCTGCGTACTGATCGTAGACTGAATGTAATCGTGGTTTTTTCCGGCAAAATATTTTTCCCAGACCTGTTCGCCCTGCTGGTTGAGCTTTACCAAATGGAAATCGTAACCGTTGTTTTGCTTACTGCCTTCAGCTTGCAGCTTACTGCTTTGAATAGAGCTTCCGGTAATAAGATACTGCTGATCAATAGTGGTAGTCACCTGCGAGAGAAAATCCTGGGTATTGGAACGGATGTCTTTCTGCCATCTTACCTCCTGATCCTGCAATACAGCCATGGTGCATACAAGAAATGCACCCGAGTAGAGTTTTTTCATAGCTGCGTTTTTTTTAATCGTTAATTTTTCAAATATAAATGATTTTTTTTAATGTATAATTCACCATTTTTTAACAAA
>NZ_JBVYOF010000023.1:0-103342 GCF_056133985.1 Chryseobacterium sp. L12
AAAAACATCAGTAAGAAAGCAAATTACAAGATTTACAGTGCTTCGGGTCAGTTAATCTCAAGCGGAATCATCTTAAACAATAAGATCGACGTAAGCAGACTAATCAACGGACTTTATGTAATAGACATTGATGACGTAAAAGGTACTGCTCAGAAAAAATTCATTAAGGAATAATCAAAATTAATTGAATATATTAAAGAAAGGCTGTCCAGAAATGGGCAGCTTTTTTTTGATAGCAGATTATGAAATTTCTTTGATGATTTGAAAATTTTCATATACGATTGAGCCTGTTTTAGGTAAATTATTAAACTGGTTTATAGTTTATTATTTAATTATTGTAAAATTTCAATACTAAATATTTTGGATATATCTAAAAACATTTTATATTTGCACCACTGAAAACAACGATATAATCGAAGTTTAGGGAGAGTTGGCAGAGTGGTCGATTGCGGCAGTCTTGAAAACTGTTGACTGTAACAGGTCCGGGGGTTCGAATCCCTCACTCTCCGCTAGTATTAAATGTAAACCTACTGATAATCAGTGGGTTTTGTTTTTTTGTTAAAGTTTTCTTCCCCACATTTTCCCTACATTTCTTGGATAACAAAGATAATGATTTCTTATTATAGCACCTCATTTAGCAAATTTTTAGGGTTGAAATTGACTGTTGTGTCTCTCGAAAAATTCCCAAACTAAAAATATTTTATCTTTTTTCAAATAAATAGAGATAAGCCCGATTTCAAATATAGGGGGCAGTATCAAAATCTACATAAAGGGAGGGGGCTTGTTTTTCATATAGGTAGTTGTTTTATACATAATAATTATAATCTGCTATATTTTTAATATAGTAATATGAAAATCAATTAATTAAAGCATATAACATGTCAGTTATGTTACCACATTACATACATTTAAAAAAATCCCTCATGTGATAATGAGAGATTTCATATTATGTAAAAAAATAGATAATTACCTATACTTGTTTCTTAATACAAATATTGGAAAATCCTTTTTAAATCCTTTATAGTGAATTGAATTTTCTTTCAGTCTGGTAGTAAACCTATCTTTGAAATCACTTTCAAAGATTGTTGGCTTAATGTAATCTTTTAAGTCAGTCATTTGAGTATCTGAAATCCTCTTTTCCAAAATACTGACTAAAAGGTCTGTTATCATACTTCTTAAATCGGGAGCTAAAGCATACTTTATACTGAAATTACCAAGTTCATCACACTTTACTGATATTGTGCAAAAAGGTGTTAAACACTGGTAAATTGTTTCTCTGTCTATATAGTTGCTATCTATTCGTAATCGTAGTTCAGAAGAGTCTAAATAACCTTGTAAACGGTCTATTACAGTCACAAGCTCATAATATTTGTCCCTTAACTTTTGATTCCTATTTTGAACCTCTATCGATGTGTATTTTTCAATATTCCAATTTCTATAATTTGTTTTAAAATTATAAGCAAACCTCGTTAAGGTAAATAGAAAATATGTTTTGTCAGCTTTATTCCACTCTTCAATAATTAATTTATCTATGTAGCCTTTTTCTTTAAATCCAGCCTCGTGCAAAGATTTTTCAATGTCTTCGTAATATATCTGTGAAAAATAGCTTACACCTCCAAATTCAGTAATTCCATGTTGTTTTAGATAATATAATACCACCCTAACAAGTGGAGGGTGGTTTATAGGGAATAATGATTGAATATCATACTGTTTCTGAATTACCATCAAAACAAATCTTATTGTAAATAGTCAAAGTAATTTACCCCATCTTCATCAAATGATTGAGAGTAATCGTATGGAGGAAATGTTACTATATCCCTCTCAAATTCATCAATAGGAAATAACCAAGTGTGGATTTTCGTATAAATTCTACTCAGCATTGTCTTGATTATTTCCAGTCTTGCCCTGATTTGTTATTAAAGCTCCTATAATTCCAGCTCCTACAATTAAGATAACTACAATTAAAATGGTGTTATCACCACCATTATTGCTGGGTTTTTGGTAACCAGTATCTTTTTTAACGTAGCTTCCATCTGGTTGTTGGTTGTAATACTGGTCTACATCAATTCTTTCACCTTGAAAAGAAGGACTATTATCATCTTGTGAGCTGAATGGGTCAACATCACTATTTTGAGTATTACTTTGCTCATTTACAGATTGATTATAGTTTCTGTTTTCAGAAGGTGTTGCAGGTTGGTAGACATCTTCAAACTTTACTACTTCCAGATTTTCAACCATTTCCTGAGACTTTTCTAACTTTTGACCGATTTTACTCGGTTTATTGTTTTTCAAAATCTCATCAACTTCTCTCACACTCTCACTTTTGGTGTCCTTAATCCCAATTACAGGGTCAATTCCAGAAGGTGACTGATTGTAATAGTCTTGCTGGGTTTGTGCATTGGTAAGACCTACAAACAACAGTAATGATAATAATAACTTTTTCATATTCAGTGATTTTAAATTATTATTCTTTGTCTAAAAAGATTTGGGTAGTAGTATTGTTTATCCATTGAATTTGGGTAGGACTTATTTTTTTGAATTTATACATTCCCCCCGAATTTCCAGCTATGATTGCGAATTCATAGTATAAGTCTGAAATATCCTCGTTCACCTTTGATGTTTGTCCTGTACTGGCTGTTTGTTGCAATACACTTTTCCAGCTAGTATATGGAGTTACCAAAATAAAGTCATCTGAAGTGAATTTGAAATAAGGATTTGCACTGCCTGAGATTTTCCAACTACCCTGAATCCATGCAGGAGGATGAAAATATTGAGTTGTTACAGGATTGTTTTGTTGTAATGAAGAGTCATCATCATTATTAGAACAGCTGAAGAAAGATACAGTCATTATAGCTGCAAGAAATAAGCTTCTCATATCAAATAAGTTTATTGTTTGTAAAATTAATTTTAAATAATGTTTAAAAATTACGGTTTACCATAACTGCATAAAAAAAGCGTGGAACTGATTCCAAGCTTCGTTAAAAAGGTATTTGGCGTAACCTAACAAACCAAAGCACAGCGGAACAGCCCACGCAGAGCGTGAGTGCCACTTGATTTGCTCGGTTTGTTATGTTTAAAATCGCCAAATTTTATTTAACAAAGCAAATAAGTCTAACACTTATTTAATTATCGTTGATGTCAATGACAAATATATTACTTTGAATTAAGTTTTTCAAATCTATTTCTTGTAAAATAACTTTTGTGTTGTTTAACAATGATAAAACCCTTTTCATGGGAGTTCCTAATACTGGAATCCAGCAACAGAAACATCATAATAAATGCTTTAATTATTTATTTGAGGTTTAACTCTGTTTTCTTCTAACATCATTGATTGAATAAGTTTCTTCAAACTAGTTCTTTCAGCCCAATATTCAGTTGTCATAATGCTGTCATGTATTGTAAACAAAGGCATTTTAGGGTATAACTGGTTCAGTCTTTTGGTTATTACATCTAAAATACAATGAGCTTCTTTGTTTTGCATTAATTTACTTAGATACTTGTAATTATTCTTTTTCAATTCTTTCAGGAAATCAGAAAAACAAGGAAATTTCTTATCAAATACCTTAAAATCGGAATCATTTCTATATAAGTAACCGTTAGTATCAATATAGAAAAGTCTTAGAATGAGTTTCTTGGTTAGTTCTCTTTCGTTTTCATAAGTAACTGTCTTCTTTTCCTTATTTCTCCCTTTTCCAACCCACTCATTCCTTGTTAAAGACATTTCCCTTCCCTCAAACAAAATCTTGGACATTTCAGTATAAAAGTCACTGTTTAGAATCCAGTATTTAATTTTGCTGTATTCCTTCCGAAACCCCGATGAATATAAGAGATATTTAAGATTCTCGAACATTAGGGTACCTACTGTATTATATATACTCTCTATTAATACTATCAGAAAGTAAGGTTGACTACATCTAACATCAAAATTAACCAGTTTATCTCCCTTAAATCTGAGGTAATTTCTTAATTTTTTTGACAAATTTGTCAAAGGAGTATGTAGTCTATTATCAGAAACTTTATTTCGAGTAAACCAAAACTCTTTATTTTTAAGTTTTTCGACTCCAAATAGATAAGATTGTCTCTTTAAAAAGTTAGGCTCTTTTTGAGCTTCCAAAATAGCTTGTTGGGAATCAATTTCCAGACCTTCATAAAACCATTTAACTAGATGGGAACATTTTTCATCTTTGCCAGTGAACTTTTCAATAAGTTTAAAGTTTTTTAACTTTTGAAGGCTGCTTATATCCATTTTTACAAATTCCTTACAATCAATTTCTAAATCGTAGATGAACCTGAAAGAATTTGCTCTGTTCTTGTCTTTAGAGTAAATTCTCTTTTCTAGTATTCCATTATCTGTGAAATATCTAAAATACTTTCTATAATTATAGGAGTAGTGTTCCAGTAATTTGGAATCCAGAGAAACAAATCCCCTGAAACACTCATCACAATCAGGGTCTGAAAATCTCCTAATGGCAATTAGATGAAGAAAAAAATATGCTAAAGAATTGTTAAACCTGAATGACGGTTTGTTGTTTGAAATTGAGTTCTCTAATTTACTGATGATAAATTTTGGTAGAGATATAAACTTTGTGATTTTTGCAGGTCTTTTTTCAACACCTTGCTTTGTCTTAGTATTGTTCATTTTTGACTTCTTTATTTAAAAAGAAGGTCTGAACCTCTTGAAAGAAATTCAAGACCTTTTATTTTGATTTTAAAACTTAATCCGAATCATTGAGAATACTCTCTTTGAAGCACCTTTGAGTAAGGTCTCTAGGTTGCTAGCCTCTAAAGGCTTCTATAGATTCATTTTTTTTAGTTTATAGGTATAAGAGCCTTTTGTATATCAGGGTGCTTGTAATATACCCTGTCTCCAACCCCAAAGGATTTTATTCTTCCTTCCTTTGTCCATCTGTACAAAGTACTTGCACTTACTCCCAAATATTTAACTGCCTCTTCCCTTGTATAAATTCTATCTTCATTAACTATTTTTGCTTCGAGCCAATGAGAGAACTCTACAAGTGCATTTTTCACTTCCTCTCTAATGATTTCTTGAATGTTTTTGGTGTTTGTTACGATAATTTCACTCATAATAAATTTTGTTTTTAATGTTTATAAATATTCTGCTAGCGCTAAGGATTGTTGTTCTTCTATTTTACCTATGTACTTTAATAGCATAGCTTCGGATGAATGCCCTGTAGCTCTCATTAGCAAAGGAGTGGGTATTGTTCCAAAATTATTAGAAGCAAAACTTCTTCTCCCTGTATGACTGCTAATTAACTTGTACTTTGGATAAATTCCTTTTACTTTTCTTCTTTTGTTTTTCGTGGAGATAGAAGTTTTAATCTTTGGAGAATCTTCTTTAGATAAATCAATTGATAAACTGCCTTCAACTTCTTCATCAATACCCACGTACTCACAAACTTTTTTTATATGCTCGTTGTATCGTGGCTCAGACATCTTTCTGGGAAAACTCCAATCTCTTTTCTTTAAGATTTTAATAATCTTTTCATGCAGTGGCAATAGAATCTGTTTTTTAGTCTTTTCTTGAGTGAATTCAATAAAGTCTCTCTTTTCTCCTTTAATAAGTTTCCTGGTTATCATACTGGTGTTAAACCTCATAAAATCAGAAATCCTCTGCCCTGAATAGCATGAAATCAAAAGCCAGTCTTTTGCTGTTTCCAGATGTTCATCCGAGAACTTACTTTTCTCAATAAGTTCAAGCTCCTGCTGAGTAAGTATGACAAACATTGTTTTTTCGGTCATACATTTGATTTTGTTTAAGCCGTGATAAATGGGATAACCGTTGGATTGAGCATGATACAGAATCGTTTTAATGAATTTAAAGTTTCTTTCAAAGTAGTTGATTCCATATTCCTCGCTCAAACAATGCTTCTCAAAATCATTCTTAAAATTAACATCTATATCAGTTAGTAATAAACTCTTCAATTTTTTACATTTGATATAATGCTCAATGATGGTTTTTATGCTTTCTACCTTAATCACATAGTCTTCACTTATACTGGAACCTTTAGATTTGACAAAAATATCACAGTAGTCTACAAAGTTTTGTTTGCTTAAATCTTCTGTTTCTGTAACAACTGGAAATATCAACCCTTTCAAAGTTTGTGCATCAAATTGCTCTGAGGTTTTGTAGCTATCCTCAATTTCCTTCTTTAATTCTGCTAATCTGTAGTTGACTTTTGTATTTTCCAGAATCCTGCTTTTTATGTCAGCACCCCTTGTGGTAATCATTTTGCCATTTCTAATTTCTTTGAAACTTTCCAATAGATAACCTTCTTCCGAATTCCAATCCGAAAGACTTGTTGTTTCTTTAGTAGTTGAGATTAAATCGAGCCTTCTCCCAGCTCTTACACGAACATAGATTGCGTTTAACCCTTCTTTAGGGTTTTTAATTAAAAATCTTACTCTTAACATAAATATTATTTAAAAAATTGTTTTCCTATATATTCTTTAACATAGAGGGTGAAGAATTCTTTAAACTTTATTTAAAAGTTCACAGAGTAAAAATCTGCACCTTTGGTGATTCGTTAGAACCTTGCTTGTTAGCCGAATCATTGTTCCACCTTTTCCAGTTTGGTCTGGTAGGTTGGCATAACATAAATGAATACTTATGTTAACTCTATAGATTCAATGAAAGAACATATTCTGTATCTAAATTACGGATGCAAATATACGAAAATTCATTGAATTGTACAAATTTTTAACAAAGTTTAACTTAAAACATTTTGTCAATTTAATTAATCTATTATATTATAGCCAGATTAGATAATCTAATAAAAAAAACAAATATTTAATACTCATTGTTATTAAGAAGAGAAAAGGTATCTTTACCCACTGTTTCCCCACATTTGTGATTAGATATACATTTATATAAATACTCATAACCTAATAAAATCTATCATAATGTTGATTAACAGGGCATAAAAGGTAATAATTAACTTATAAAAGTCATCGTATTAGAACCTCACTCTCCGCCAGGTTAGAAACCAAAATAAGTTAAAACGCTGTAAACATCAATGTTTACAGCGTTTTTTGTTTTGTGCTTGTATCAAAGGAAAATTAAGATGGAAATACCTAATTTCTCTTTATGCAAACTTACATCTAACATCGTCTTATATCTGAAACTATATATAATCTTTTGGATTCAAAACGCTGTATTTGCTGATATTTGTTTTTGGATCTTTAGTAAAATAAGACAATGTTAAATGTGTTTAATTTGATAAATTCTTATTAATGTTAAAGTTTTATCTATCAGAGCTTGGTTTCTACTTTAATTTTTCAATATCTATTTCTTTTTTTTAATGATTGATTTATAAAAAAATCCCTTGATAAAAGCAAGGGATCTGTTTAAGTTTTATTTCTTAATAAATTTCATGGATTTGATAAAATCTTTATCTTTATAAGTTCTGACATAATACACTCCAGGGATGAAATCTCTTACATCAATTTTGTCAGTTTCATTTTTTATGGTAACTTTTTTTACCATTCTTCCTTCCGCATTAAATATTTCAATTTCATTAATGTTAACTAAAGGTGAGGCTATTGATATGTATTGTGTTGTAGGATTTGGAAAAATATTAATAGAGTTTGCTTTTTCAACTTCATTTACAGACAAAAATGTACAAGCGTTTGAATTGAGTAAGCTGGCTCTTGGACCTGCTAAAGTATTTGTTTTAATTATTTTTTGGTCATTAGTAAATAATGCCATTTCGCTATCGGTAACATAGTCCATAAAGTTCATAAACATTGCTCCGTTTGCGGACCATACGCAAGTGTTTGTGTTATCCGGAAAAACATTTCCTCCGCCATGAGCATCGTCAATTGCAGGTGTATCTGCACATCCATCATCATTATCTAATGTGCCGCATAAACTACCGTCTTCTCCCCACGGATGAAGAAATCCAAAATAATGTCCTATTTCGTGTGTTGCAGTTCTTCCACCGTTGTAAGGATAAGTGGCTGTACCTGTTGTTCCAAAATAATTATGTCCAATTGCTAAACCATCCATAGGAAAACCCGCTGCGTCTGGCAAATAAGCCCAACCTAAATATGGGCTTGGCATATCTCCAACCCAAATATTTAAATATTTTGTAGGATCCCATGCTAGAAGACCTGATGACTGATAGTAATTGTTAGCAAAGTTAAAATTCGAAGGTACTTGTTTTCTCTCAATACCATTTGTAGGGGAACCATCACTTTTTTTAGTTGCTAAACAGAAAACCATTTCCATATCTGCTGCAAAAGGTTGAAAAGCTGTAGGAACAACGGTATTAAAATCAGCATTTAATTTCCTGAAATCGGCGTTTAAAACCGCAATTTGCGAAGCGATTTGTGCGTCAGAAATATTTTGGCTAGGATCATTTGCCTTATGCAAAACGTGTACAACAACAGGAATTGTAACCACAGTCTGGGGAAGTTTAGCTGTATTGTTTTTTGAGGTCAAATAATTTCTAAGATCTTGTTTTTTAGCAAGTGCATCAGGATTTTTTGCAAAAAAATCATTCATTTTTTGGTCTGTTCCACAAACTCTTTGTGCACTTAGATTTGCAACAATACATACTGCAAGTGTTAAAATATATTTTTTCATTAAAATTAATTATTTTGCTAAATTACTATGTTTTTTATGTTTTTACCAAATTAAAATTAAATACTGATTTTAAAGATTTGAAATTGCAGTACTAAATCTATTTTCTCAATTTTGAGTGAATGTCCAGACTGTTTTAAACATTATACTATTTTCTTCTGTGTCCGCCACCTACAAGAATAATTTTCACAGAAATTAAAAATAGACTAAAATTATCAGTAGCTAAATTTTTAAACAGATCCCTAATCGTTAATGAAATTTAACGTACTTAAAATCAAAAAACTTAATATATTTATCGGAGTTTTTTAATATATCAGTTATAGTTTTTAAAATTATTTTTTTTGTTAAACAAAATGTTTTTTATTTATTTTTGGTAAATATTATTTCTACTTTATGTCATTACACTTTAATCCGAGAGATATCACATGGCTTGCTTTTAATGAAAGAGTTTTACAGGAAGCGATGGATGAAAATGTGCCTCTTCATCTTAGGATCCGTTTTTTGGGTATTTTTTCTAATAATCTTGATGAGTTTTTCCGGGTGAGAGTTGCCGGGCTTAAACGTGCAATGGATTTTAAAGAAAAAATAATTTCAGAATCATTTTATCAGCCGCCTTCAAAAATTCTGCAAAAAATAAATGACATTGTCATCACACAACAACAGCAGTTTGATAAAACCTGGAAAAAAATTCAGGCAGAAATGGCTGAACAGCATATACACATCAAAACTTCAAAAAATCTTTCAGCAAAACAAAAAGAGTTTGTAAGAAAGTATTTTGATGAAATGGTAGAATCTAATGTGATTCCTATCCTAATGCATGAAAACACTCCTATGCCGTATATGAGAGATAAAAGTCTTTACTTGGGTGTTGCCATGAGAAAAAAAGACTGGAATTATCAAAGTAATTATGCTATCATAGAAATTCCATCCCGTTTTGTAGGAAGATTTGTCTTATTGCCAACAGAAAATTCCGAAGAGAAAAATGTTATGCTTTTAGAAGATGTCATTACTTTCAATCTTCCGCATATTTTCTCGTATTTTGGATATGATGAGTTCGCTGCAAATGCATTTAAGGTAACAAAGGATGCAGAAATGGATCTTGATAATGATATCAGAACAAATTTTGCTGAAAAAATTGAAAAAGGTCTCAAAAACAGAAGAAAAGGAAAGCCTACACGATTTGTATTTGACAAAGATATGGATAAAGCTTTGCTGGAATTGCTGATCAGAAAGCTGAATTTGAGCAAAAAAGACAGCATTATTCCTGGTGGAAAGATTCATAATTTTAAACATTTTATGGATTTTCCTGATGTGTTTGAAAAATATGCAAAACCTGTTGAGAGAACTTCATTTACACATCCTGATTTTGAACAAGGCGAAAGGATTACTGATGTTATTCTGAAAAAAGATGTTCTTCTCACTTTTCCATACCATACCTATACTCCGGTAATTGATCTGCTGCGTGAAGCTGCGATGGATCCCGATGTGAAATCTATCCAGATTACAGCGTATCGTTTGGCAGATAATTCTAAAATAAGCAACGCTTTAATTTATGCTGCCAGAAATGGGAAAGAAGTAACGGTAATGCTTGAGCTTCAGGCAAGATTTGATGAAGAATCTAATCTGAAATGGAAAGAAATGTTTGAGCCGGAAGGAATTAATGTTCTCATCGGAATTCCAAATAAAAAAGTACACGCTAAACTTTGTGTTATAAAGAAAAGAGCTAACAATAAAACGCTTCAGTACGGGTTTATAAGCACCGGAAATTTTAACGAAAAAACGGCAAGGATTTATGGTGATCATTTGCTGATGACTTCAGACAGAGGAATAATGGCTGATATTAATAAAGTTTTCAATGTTCTGAAGAAGCCAAAAGAAGATTATCTGCCTGTTCTCAAGACTTGTAAAAGCCTGTTGGTGTGTCCGGAATTTATGCGGGAAAAAATAGAACATCACATTAATAAAGAAATTGAAGAAGCTAAAGCAGGCAGAAAAGCCGAAATGATCGTGAAAGCCAATTCGGTAAGTGATCGTGCATTAATCAGTAAACTTTATGAGGCTGCAAAGGCAGGAGTAGTGATTAAGATGATTGTAAGGGGTATTTATTGCGCAGTTAATCAAAAAGATTTTAAAGAAAAAATAAAAGCTATCAGCATCGTAGATGAATATCTGGAGCATGCACGTGTGATGTATTTTTACAATAAAGGAGCCGAAGATATCTACATTTCGTCTGCGGATTGGATGACAAGAAATCTTGATTACAGAATTGAGGCTGCAGCAAAAATCACAGATAAGAATCTAAAAAAAGAATTAAAAGATATTCTGGATATTCAACTTAAAGATAATGTGAAAGCAAGAATTCTTGATAAAAAACTGAGAAATGAGTATATAGAGGATGATAATAAAGAATGCCGTTCACAAATAGAAACTTATAACTATTTGAAGTCTAAAGCATCAGAAAATATCAAAATCCGTAATTCGTGATTTTTTATCTTAATAAGATTATCCTTCATTTGTGTGATTGTTAAATTTTATACAGATTAATATTTCATAACAATTTGGTAAAGAAATTGTATAGCTAATAATATTAATTAACAAAAATTAACAGCTATGAATATTTCTTTTTACGATTTTAAAAACCTTCCCAACCAGACTCAGTGGGATATTGCTATAACTGAAGGTAGAGTAATGAACGAAAGGATGTTGGATTCCCTGAAATATGTTTTATATGAGTTATCTCATTTTACAGTAGAAATCATATACAATACTGCAAAAGATAAAATGGAGGGATTGAATGTTTATCCCAATCAGGCAGTTTACGCAAATTTCTAGAAGTGCAGTAAGCTGTTATATTTATAATTTAAAGAGAGTTTCGACTCTCTTTTTTTTTGAATTAAATAGATTAAGTGTCTGTAATAATTTATAACAACATGTTTAAATATTGTATAATTGAGATGATTATTTTTATAACACATAAAACTCCAATGGCAAATGCAGTACACTTTTATTCATTTATTATAAAAAAAATCGGAAGAAAATCTTCCGATCATTTGCCGGATACCCGGCTTACTTTTAAAAATAAATGATTATTCCAAAGGTCTTCTTCCTGATATAATATTGTAGAGAACTACAATAACTGCAATAACTAATAATACATGAATCAAATAATTTGTACTGATTCCCGGAATGATATCTAACATTCCTAATAACCATACAACTATGCAGATCACTGCAACAAGCCATAATACACTTTTCATAATAATATTTTTTTAAGGTTGATTTATTATTTTGTTAGCATATTTTGTGCCTTTTTTAATTATAATACTTTTTTACAAGATTTCAGGCTGCATTTTATCGTATATGAATATATATAAAAATTAAACCCCGCCAGTGTTGGCAGGGTTTAATAAAAACACAAATGATGAAAAAAAAATTTTCGAGTCAAAAATACTATCTTTTTTTGTGACTAGCAATATTTTTATCAATAAATATTATTTTTTTTTACCTTTATTATTATTTGACAGATTTAAAATCAAATAAAAGTGATAAAATTTAGTTATCATATAAGTTTGGCAAGATTTATGATAGGTGTTACAGGCTTATAAAGGAATAATTTCTTGTATTATATAAAAAATGAATGATCAAATTTTTATCTTTTATGAGTGATATAACATTTAGTGGATTTTGTAATAATTTTAAAACACAAATTTTTAATGAAACACAAAAAAGTTCCCGGCGTTCCCAATCAGATTAAAGGAGGTTATCATGATACAGAAAATAAGGTTACATACCCAAACTCTGAAGATTTAGAGAAAAGCTTTAATACAGCTAAAAAGAAGCTTTTTGATATTAATAACTGGTCAAATTATACATCTGATGTTATAGCGGAATTTGTATTATGTGATCAGGAGGGCATTGTAGTAGAAAGAGATCCGCAAATAGGAGATTACGTAAAAATTCTTTTAAAGGCTAAACCCAATCCGCAAAAGAAAGACTACATCTGGGTACGGATTGATATGATAGATCACAGCAATCCTAATTCTTTAATGATGCAGATGAGACCATCAACATTACCAGGAAATCAATTTGGAGGAAATATTATGCATTTTTATTCTTCAGGTTCTACCTTAACTTTTATAGTTTCCAAAGGAAACAATTATGTAAAAGCGGCAGTTTATGGACGTAATGAAAAAGCAAATACGAATACTGATTTATTATCTGGAATCAAAAATAGATTAACAGCATTGGGTGCAAGATTCGGGAGTCAAAAAATTCAATGGAAAACTTTTACTGAAATGCTTTTAAATAATAAATAAAAGATACCACATTTTATTTCATCGAAGGATTTAAGCACAAGATTTGCTTATTCATATTTTGAAAATAAACCAAACCAATTAAAATATGAATAAGTTGCAGCTTTATGGAAAAACAGCGTTAATTACTGGTGCAAACAGCGGAATAGGAAAAGCCACTGCATTACTTTTTGCTCAGGAAGGAGCTAATATTGCTATAATCTACTACAGCGGTGATGAAGATGCAGAAGAAACTAAAAATGAAATACTTTCTTTAGGCAGACAATGCATTATAATAAAAGGAGATATTAACGATAATGATTTTTGCGAAAAAGTTTCAAAGGACGTTTCCGATAAATTTGGAGGTGTAGATATTCTTATTAATAATGCCGGAACGCAGTTTCCGTGTGATGATATATCTAAACTAAAAGAGGAAAATGTAAGAAAAACCTTCGATACCAATATTATAGGAATGATTCTTCTTACAAAAGCCGTTTTTCCTTATCTGAAAAATGGTGGCTGCGTAATTAATACAACTTCAGCAGTCGCGTATCAGGGACATGAAGAATTATTAGATTATTCCGCAACAAAAGGAGCTATCGTTTCTTTTACGCGGTCACTTGCACTGCAATCCAAAGAAAAAAATATCAGAGTCAATGCTGTTGCTCCGGGACCTGTTGCAACGCCTTTAACCAAAAAAACTTTTGGTGAAGAGGAAGCCGATGAAAGCAAACCGCCTTTTGAAAGAAACGCAACCACAGAAGAAATAGCACCAACCTATTTATTTTTGGCAACAAATGCTGCTGTACAGATTACAGGTCAGGTTATGCATCCTAATGGCGGTATCATAGTTAACGGATAATTGCAACATATGAATGTAGACATTTTAGGTTTAATTGCAGGTGGTCTTACATCAATTGCATCTATGCCCCAACTTATAAAAGTAATTAAGACCAGAAATGTGGAAGACCTTTCATGGCTCATGCTTGTAATTTTAATTACAGGACTTTCTCTTTGGGTTTGGTACGGAATATTACAGAATGAGTTTCCCATCATATTATCAAATGCATTTGCTGTATTGGTAAACGTGAGTCTTTTAACGTGCTATCTTTTATTCAGAGATAAAAATAAAAAAGAGAAATAATAGCATCATGATTTCAGTCATAAATAATTATGTGGAGAAGTTTTAGCTTTGAATATATAGATTATCACTGATCCACATTTGTCATATCTATGTTTTTAACTCAAGTTTTAGAACTGTCTGATTTATCGGACAGTTTTTTTATTATAATTATGTAAGTTTTTGTTCTATGGCAGTAGATTTGTTTTAAACATAAGATAGAATAATAGATAAGATCTTACGGGAGGCGTTCCAGGAAATGATCTGTTAAATTTAACCAAACAACAAAAATTTATATATGAAAAATTCAGTAAAAATCGCATTAGGCGTAGCAGCAACAGGAATTTTAGTATTTCTGCAAAAAAAATGGAGAAACAGGTCTGAGCAATTTACTGCTCCTGACGGAAACCATTACAAAATGAACGAAACTTACCGCACATCAAACGGTGAACTCTACAGAAACGGAAAGAAAATAAATCCTAAGACACCTGGAAATCCTTACCAGTCAGAACAGCGGGTTGATTCCAATCTCCATAACCAAAGTATTCATCAGTTACAGGATGCTCCCAATAATGTCTCCTATCATCACAAAGGTAACAGACATCATTAATTTCCCATCAATTAAAGCAGAAACGGAATCCATTAAATTTCATTTCTGCTTTTTTTTAACAATTAAAAGATCCATATTTACCTAAACAACATCAAATGTGATTTCAATTCCCTGTCAGTTAGAATCTAAACATTGATAGGGTATGGCTTATTTTTTGGAACATCATTCTAAAATTAAATTGTGTTCTTATTAACCTTATTAAATATCGAATGGAAATCTTTGCTTTTGGGAAGCGAAGATTGGTCTTTTATACCTGAAATTGTTTTACGAACAGTAATCATGTTTCTTACCATTATTATAGGTTTGAGATTATTGGGAAAAAGAGGTGTAAAACAGCTTTCTATATTTGAGCTGGTGGTAATTATCGGTTTAGGTTCTGCGGCAGGAGATCCTATGTTTTACAAAGAAGTGGGAATTATTTCTTCAGTAGTGGTTTTTGTGGTGATCATTTTTTTATATTCTGCAATAACAAAATTGATCGGAAATTCTAAAAAATTTGAAAACCTTCTTGAAGGAAAACCTATTTGCCTCATAGAAAACGGAGTTTTTACCATAGAAAATTTTAAAAAAGAAAATTTAGGCAGTGATGAATTTTTTGCTGAGCTCAGGTTGAGGAGTGTATCACATCTGGGACAGATTGAATTTGCCATAGAAGAAGTTTCGGGAGAAATAAGTATATTCTTTCAGACGGATGAAAATGTAAAATATGGTCTTCCCATTATGCTGGATTCTTTAAAAAATCCTGTCACTCATATACATGAATCAGGTTACTATTCCTGTACATTTTGCGGCTTTACAGAAGAAAAACATACGGGTGAAGCGGGTAAATGTCTACACTGCAGCCGTAAAAACTGGGTAAAAGCAAGCAATAAAAAAAGATTGGCATAATTTGAAGTAATTTAAAATATAAGATTGCTACCTGTAATTCTAGATAAAGTTATTTATCAGCAATATTATATAAATAAAAATCCCCGACAAAAAACTGCCGGAGAAAGTTAAAATATATATAATTTGATTGGTCTTTGAAATCAGCAGGTTCTATACTGCTGCTTTATGATAAGAGTTCTTGAAAATTTGATTGGTATCTTTACCAAAAAGGCACGAGAATATATTCTGAAATTCATGAATATATTTACATCTGATATTGTTACCATAAATTTTCAGCCCTTCTACAATCTTCTTTGAACTCAGGTCAATGTCATATTTAATGAATGCTTCAGGTCTTTCATAACGAATCTGATGAGTAGATGCATAAGTTTTGGCAAAGCCAAATTTTTCCAGCCAGTCTTCTGTAATTCTGATTGGATTGATCTGCTCGGCAGGAAGTGAAACTGTATGATTTTCGTTCTCAATTCTAACAAAATAATCATTATTATTCTGAAAAATTTCTGCAATAGTAAAAATCTCGTTATTGTACTCAACCAGATTTTTAATTTTTAAATCTGTAACTTTCATAATATTTTGGTGTGTGGCGTTAATATTCATACTTCAACAGTATTTACAAATACTATGCCCGACATCAGAATTTATGCATTCTAAGTCATATTTTTTTTAATATTTTTCTAATTAGTTGGAAATTAAGCGAAAATTTTTCTTAATATTAATTCGAAATGGCTTTTTTATATGTTTCTAAAGTGCGTTCTCTTGCTGTTTTATGGTCAACGATAGGAGAGGTGTTTATATCTTTTTCCGACAGCCAGGTTTTAATGTATTTTTGATCTTTATCAAACTTTTTTGTTTGTTCGTACGGATTAAAAATTCTGAAATAAGGAGCTGCATCGCATCCGCAGCCTGCTGCCCATTGCCAGTTTCCGTTGTTGGAAGAAAGCTCGTAGTCTAAAAGTTTTTCTGCAAAATAGGCTTCACCCCATCGCCAGTCGATAAGAAGGTGCTTGGTAAGAAAACTTGCGGTAATCATCCGGACACGGTTATGCATAAATCCTGTTTCATTGAGCTGCCTCATTCCCGCATCTACAATCGGGTATCCTGTTTTGCCTTCGCACCAGAGTTTAAATTCGTTTTCATCATTTCTCCATTCAATATTTTCATATTTTTCTTTAAAGCATTTTTTAGTGACTTTAGGAAAATGATAAAGAATCTGCATGAAAAATTCTCTCCAGATTAATTCATTCAGCCATATTTCATTATGTTTAGTAGCATAATTTACGCATTCTCTCACCGAAATTGTTCCGAAACGAAGTGCAAGTCCCAGTCTTGTTGTATCATCTAATGCCGGAAAATCTCTGTTTTTATCGTAAGATTCTATTTTTTTCTTATCTAATAGAGGCTTTACAAATTTGTAATCTGTTTTTTTAAATCCAATATCTTCTAAATCCGGTACTTCTTTAAATTCCTGAGTCTGGAAGTTTTTAAAATTGGCAGAAGATATTTTTATTTCGTTTTTTTTCAGAAGAATTTTCCATTTTTTTGAATATGGAGTATAAACTGTATAGGGTAGACCATCATCTTTTACTACCTCATCTTTCTCAAAGATTACCTGATCTTTATAATCTTTGAAATCAATTTCATTTTCCTTTAAATATTGCGAAACTTCGTGATCTCTTTTTCTGGCATAAGGTTCATAATCACGGTTGCAGAAAACGGTTTCGACATCAAATTCGCTGATAATTTTTTTGAAAATTTCCAAAGGTTTTCCATAATAAACTTTTACAGAACTGTCATGTTCTTTCAGCTGTTTATTAATGAGATCCAGAGACTGGTGAATGTAATCAAGCCTTCTGTCTTCTCTGTTGGTTAGTTTATCCAAAATTTCTGTATCAAAAATAAAAACCGGAACTACTTTCCGGTTGGCGTTTAATGCTTCATTTAATCCCGTATTGTCATCAAGACGAAGATCTCTCCTGAACCAAAATATATTAATCCTGCTCATTTTTTTTAAACTTATAAAAGAAAAACAAATTCCATAAAATCATTTCATATCCGTACACTGTATCTTCAACAGGAATGGTAAGCATTCTGAATCCTATAAAATCATCAGGATTATAATTTACGATAGGAGACTCTAGTCCGGTTCCGGTAAGTATTCCGTTGACTGCAAAAAAACCGGGCATCAGAATAAGGTAAACGAAAGATGCTTTGCCAATCCATCTGGCTTTCAAAACAAAATAAAGAATCAATAAGCTTGCTGTTGTTGTAGTAAACGTAACGAGTGTATAAATCCTGTCTTTAAATAAATAAGCAATGATAAAACATACAACTGCCGAAACAATGACAAATATTTTCTCAATACTTACGTTCCAGTCAAGTTTAAAAAATTTATCCAGACAATGATACGTAAATACACATGAAAAAGGAATACAGATAAAAAACAGCAGTTCTTCCAGCGGTAATCCGAAAAGTCTTATGCCGATGAGATACCGGTCATTAAACCACCATACTCCATTGGCTGTAAACCAGACATCCCATGCTATGAAAACCGAAGCAACAAGAACTGAAGCCATTATAAATACCTTAAAATGTCTGTTAAATTTTATCTTTGGATGAAAAGAAAAAATGAAACAGATAATAATGGTAAAAAAATTAATTGCTAAGTAGGTGTACTGCCACATTTAAGCTTTGCTTTTATTGAAAAACATTTTAAAATATTTTACCGGAACCCATAGAAATCCGAAGCACTCTCCATGTTCTTTTCCGGTATGCTTATGGTGCTGTTTATGTCCTCTTCTTATAGCGAGGAGGTAAGGATTTTTTGTATTTTTAAGAATCTTGAAACGCTGATGAATAAAGATGTCATGTACAAAAAAATAAGCCATTCCGTAAAGGGTAATTCCTATAGCGATATAGAAAAGGGCGTTGAAATTGTTGATCGTTCCGTAATACATCATGGCAATAGTTGGTACTGCAAAAATCACGAAAAAATAGTCGTTTCTTTCCATTTTTCCTTCATTGCTGTGATCATGATGATCGCGGTGAAGTGACCACAGAAAACCATGCATCACGTATTTATGAACCAGCCACGTAATTCCTTCCATGACAAAAAAAGTGGTAATAACAATCAGGAAATTCATGCTTTATTATTCTGTTTTTGGTTAAACATTTCCTCTAAGACTTTGGTGCGGTAATCAAAAATATTCTCAAGTTTCTTTTTCACAAAAATACCGTGAGCAATCTCTCCTAAAAATCCCAAAGGTAATTCATAATCTACAGTATCTTTCATCAAAACGCCATTTTCATTCTCAATAAAATCATGGCGGTGATTCCAGAGTTTGTAAGGACCTTTCTTCTGAAAATCAGTAAAGCTTTTCTGAAAATCTACTTCGGTGATTTCAGTCTGCCAAGACATTTTTATGTTTAGCATTGGTGATACGAAATAATCAATGATCATTCCTTTGTAGATATTATCATCAGAAAGTTGGGTACGTACAATAAAGTTCATTTCTTTCGGAGTGATTTTAGAAAGATTGTTAGCAGACGAGAAAAAACGCCATGCTTCATCTATTGTACAGTTAAGTTGCTGTTCGCGGTAGAGTTGATGAATCATTTTTAACTTTTTAAAATTTGGATGATCATGTCTTTCAGAAAAGGATTGCTTATATTATCTATATTCCTCGAAAGCAGATTTTTATCATCCTTAAGATTGTTTTTATATCCCAGAAATGCAGGGCTTTTTTTCTGAACCGAATATCTTATGAAAATGGTTTCCAGATGATCAGGTTCCTGTTGTAATGCTTTTTCTATGTTTTTTTTAGCTTTATTAAAAGAATTCAGTTTTTCAAAAGGGTTGCTCGTATGTTTTGCCCATACTGCCTGAAATGCACCGAAATAAGCAAGTTCAATTCCCGTATTATTTTTTTTCTCAAACTGAAAGATCATTTCTTTACAAACTTTTTTATCCTCAACCGCTTTCTGATAGTTTTTTCTGATCAGATCAAGATTTTGGGCAGAAGCAAAAGTAGTCAGAGAAAAAACAACTGCAGATATAAATTTTTTCATACGTAGATCTTTTGTTATTTTAAGTTATATACAACCTAACATAATGGCTCAGTATGTCTAATTGTTTTCTTACTTGTTTTGTTTTTTCATTTATTTGTTTAAAACAAAGACATTTTATATTGCACATAGCTGCTCATCATCAAAGAAAACTTTCGTCCGTTGGAAATTCTTATTCTTTGGTTAATAATTTTATGGGCAGAAGTTCTTTTAATTTTTCTGAATAATGAAATGTAATAGCGGTACGCAAGATAAACTCCAAATCTTGATGAAGGCGGAAGCTTTTTGATTCCTTCCAATGCGTCTTTAAATTCAGCATAAATTTCCTGCTCAATCTGAGCTTTCACGATATTGTCAAAATAAGAAATATCAACATTCGGGAAATAGCATCTTCCCAAAACCTGATAGTCATCCTTCATATCCCGAAGAAAATTCACTTTCTGAAAAGCAGAACCAAGCTTCATTGCAGAAGGTTTGAGCATTGCAAAAAGTTCTTTATCACCGTTCACGAAAATATGAAGACACATTAATCCGACTACTTCAGCAGATCCCAGAATATATTCTTTATAAAGATCTGAATCATAATCAATTTTCTGGAGATCCATTTCCATACTTTTCAGAAATTGATTGATAAGCTGCCTGTCAATATCATATCGGTGAATAGTCTCCTGAAAGCACTGTAAAATAGGATTGAGAGAAATTTTTTCTTCCAGAGCCTGATTGGTCTGCTCACGGAATCTGGCGAGAAGAGTAGCGCGGTCATAGTCGTGAAAACTGTCAACAATTTCATCAGCCAGTCTTACGTAACCGTAGATAGCATAAATGGAATTTCTGATTTGAGGAGACAGCGCTAAAATTCCAAGTGAAAAACTTGTACTGTACTGTTGTGTGGTCTGCTTGCTGATCTTGTAAGAAAGTTCGTCGAAAAGTTTTTTCATAATTCTATAGTTTATTTGGAAGCTTCTGTTGCGGCAATTTTTCCTGAAATAATGGATGGCGGTACGCCTGGTCCCGGAACAGTAAGCTGACCTGTGTAAAAGAGATTTTTTATTTTTTTGTTTCTTAATGAAGGTTTTAGTACTGCGGTTTGATTCAACGTATTTGCCAAACCGTAGGCGTTTCCTTCATATGCGTTGTAATCTTCCATAAAATTTTTAATGGAATAGCTCTTTTTGTAATCAATCTTATCAAGAAGACCTGAAGTTTTCGTATGTTTTTCAAGTCTTTCAATCATTTCTTTAAAATATCTTTCTCTTATTTCCTCACTATCATTAATTCCTGTTGCAATCGGCATCAATAGGAAAACATTCTCACCGTTTTCAGGTGCTACGCTTTTATCGGTCTTAGAAGGACAGCACGCATAAAAAAGAGGTTTTGTAGGCCATTTTTTATCTGTATAAATTTCTGTCGTATGCAGATCCAGATCATTTTCAAAAAACAATGTATGATGCTTAAGGTTGGGTATTTTTTCTTTAAAACCAAGATAGTATATAAGGCAGGAAGGTGCAAATGTTTTATTCTTCCAATAACTTTCGGTGTAATTTTTATATTCTTTCGGAATTAAATTTTCTTCTGTATGATGATAATCTGATGATGCAATTACTGTATCAAAACTGATTTCTTTTCCATTGATCGTTACAGACTGAGCTTTAGAATTGCTTACGTTGATTTTTTCTACGTTTGAATTAAGATGAATATGCACGCCCTGTTCAATGCATACTTCAGACATTGCTTCTATTACTTTATAAAATCCGCCCATCGGATACCATGTTCCGAGTTTGTAGCCTCCATAATTCATCAGGCTGTAGAGTGCGGGAATATCTTTAGGAGCGGCACCCAGAAAAATTACCGGAAATTCCATGAGCATGATCAATTTAGGATGCTTAAAATATTTTCTAACAAAACGGTGGAAGTTAGAAAGCAGATCAAGTTTTAAAGCACTTTTGGCAATTTTCGGAGATACAAATTCCATCCACGAGTGACAAGGTTTTGTAACAAAATCTTTCATGCCTACTTCATATTTATACTGTGCATCATTCATAAACTCATCAAGTTTTTTACCTGCACCTTGTTCTGTATCTTCAAAAAGATTTCTCATTTCCGAATAAGATTGAGGCAATGACATATTTCCGTCCTCAAAAACCATTTCAAACTGCGGATCCAAAGATACCAACTCATAGTAATCTGATGTTTTTCTGTCAAAATCTTTGAAGAAGTTTTCGATAATATCGGGCATCCAGTACCAGCTTGGTCCCATGTCAAAAACATAGCCATTGTCGGTAGAAAATTGCCTGGCTCTTCCTCCGAGACTGCTGTTTTTCTCAAAAACATGAACTTCATGACCGTTTTTAGCTGCATAAGCCGCTGCTGAAAGTCCTGAAAATCCTGAACCGATAATTGCTGTTTTTTTAATCATATTAATTATTATTGAATGAATATTCTGAGAATATGGTATCTAATAGATTTTTTGTGTCAATATTTCTGCCAAAAATTTCATTATGATAATGATCAAGCTTATTTAGAAGCTTTATAAGTTCAAATTTTTCAGCTTCAGTAAGATTTCCGCTCACAATTTTTGTAGCCTTGCGGATTTTATCCATTTGTTTTTCCAGTGCAGCAATACCTTTTGGAGTAATACTGATTAATTTGGAACGTTTGTCATCAGGTGAATTTTTCTGCTCAACCCATTGCTGTTTAATAAGTCTGTTGATCGTAAGGATACCAACTGGTTTTTCGTGAATGTTTCTTCTGATCAGCTCCGTTTTAGACATTTCACCGAATGATCTGAGATTGATGAGATAAATAAATTCTTCCTGTGTTGAAAAATCTGAATCAGCGATAGCTGACTTTGAATAAGTTTTAGCATATCTGTTGAGGTGCACAAGTAAGGTGCTGATCACACTTTCTGAGCTTCTCCCGTTTTCTTTTCCTACCCATGCTACAGATTGATGAGTTGTTTTTTTCTGATGATTATCAAAAATCCAATTTTTAAAGCCATCAATGTCATTAGTATAGTGATGGTTTTTATTTTCGGAATCAAACTCTTCCAACAAATGGATAATATCTTTAGTCAAATCGTAATTCATTTGTAGTATAAAAGTATACAAATATACTAAAATTAGTATATAAAGTATATTTATATACTTTATTTTTTTCATTTTTTATTTGTTGCATAATTTATATAATCGTTGTAGTTTTGCTGCGAGTTATAGGTTTTTCAGATCAAATCAGCTTCATAATAAATGAAGCTCAATATTAATTATTTAATAATGATCAAAAAACCATTACACACTTTTCATATTCCTGTTATGGGATTGGCTTACACTATAGACAGTCCTATTCGCGTTGCCCAATACGGTATATCTTCTGTTGTTTCAATCATTGATGATGAAATTGTTGAGAAAATGAAAAATTTCTACAACAGAAAATTTAATTTGTCTTACCCGGAAATATCTTCTAAAACAGAGGATTACCGAGCCAGAAGAATAACAGATTACCTGAATCTGATGGATGAGATAATCAGCAGAAAATTTGAAACATTAAAAGATGATGTTTCTAAAAGCAAAGAGTCTTTACAACAGTTTATGTCTTTAATTCCGCAATATTCAGATTTGAAAAAAGGATTGGCAGAATTTCTGAATCAGGGAGATTTTCTGAGTTCACATATTAAAAATTTCCTTGAAGAAAATTTTTCTCCCGGAAATATTGATGTGAATATTATGACGAAAGTTGATAAAGACAATTATAAAAATAACGAACAGCTCCCTGTGATTTTTAATGATGCCCACGCTTCGCTGCGGGGTTTTGCAAAAAGCAGGCTGTCATCATCCCTTGTGCTTTCAGCAGGTATGAATCCAAGATTGTACAGTTACATAGAAGAGTTTGATGATTTTTATCCTGACAGAAATAATTTCATTAAAAAGAAAATTATTATTAAAGTGAGTGATTTCCGCTCAGCAATGATTCAGGGTAATTTTCTGGCAAAAAAGGGATTATGGGTTTCAGAATACAGAATAGAGTCCGGTCTTAATTGTGGAGGTCACGCTTTTGCAACAGATGGTTTACTTTTGGGACCAATTCTGGAAGAATTTAAAACCAAGAAATTAGAATTGGTTTCTTCTGCTCATTCTCTGATGATAAAAGCGCTAGAACAGAAAGGCAGATATGTACCTTCCGAACCGCTTGATTTACAGATAACTGTACAAGGCGGTGTAGGAACGGCTGAAGAACATCAGTTTTTATTGGATAATTATGAAGTCAGCAGTGTAGGATGGGGTTCTCCGTTTTTACTTGTGCCTGAAGCAACCTGTGTAGATCAGGAAACCAGAAATCTTTTGGCAGAATCTAAAGAAGAAGATTATTATCTTAGCAATATTTCTCCTTTAGGAGTTCCTTTTAATACGGTAAAAGGCACTTCAAATGAGCTGATAAGAAGACGGAAAGAAGCTAAAAATAAATTTGGCAGTTCTTGTCCTAAAAAGTTACTTGCTTTAAGCAAAGAATATTCTCCGCAAGGGATTTGTACTGCGTCAAAAAAATATCAGGATATCAAGATCAGCGAACTTGAATCTCAGAAAGAAACTTTAAGCAATCAACAGTTTTCAAACAAAAAAATGGAAATTACAGAAAAAGCCTGCCTTTGCGTAGGACTTGTGAATTCTGCTTATATAGATAATGATATAGAAATAAAAGGGGAAAAACAGGGTGTGGTCATTTGCCCGGGACCCAATTTGGCTTATTTTGACAGAGAGATTAAGCTTTCTGAAATGGTACAGCATATTTATGGAGCCGAGAATGTGATTTCATATAAAAACCGCCCGAATGTTTTCATCAATGAGCTCAAAATGTATATCAGACATCTGGAAAAAGAAATGGCTGAATTTCCGGAACCTACTGTCTCACAAAAAAAGAAATGGAAAACATTTAAAACAAATATTCTGGAAGGAATCACCTATTATAAAATACTTTTTCAGAAGACATCATTCTTTTTAAATGATCGTAATAAAATAATGAGCCAGCTGAATATTTTTGAAAATGAATTTCTGGTCCTAACTTCAAACTTATAATGTATAACAAACAAAAGCTGTATTTATAAATGCAGCTTTATTTTTATAAGAAATTACAAATCGCTCAATTTTTTCCCAATATCACCAGTAAATCTGCTGTTTTTGGGTTCGCCTATTATCTGACTTTGGTAAATGCTGTTTTTCCCTGAAAAAAGATAAGATACAGTACAGGCAATAGCAGCATATACTCCGCACTCTATTCCAAACAATTCTATCGCCATGATTGTGCATGCAATTGGGGTATTGGTTGCTCCCGAAAACACCGCTACAAATCCCATTCCTGCTAAAAGTGCTAAAGGTAAAGGAATCATAAAGGCTAAAGCATTTCCCAGAGCAGCACCTATAAAAAATAGGGGAGTAACTTCGCCACCTTTAAATCCTGCAGCTAAAGTAATGATGGTAAAGATCATTTTGACTGCAAAATCATACGCCTGAAGCTGTTGATCAAAAGATTGCACAATGGTTGGAATTCCTAATCCGATATATTTTGTTGTACCTGTCAGAAAAACTGCCGAAGCTACAGTAATTCCCCCGACAAAAGGTCTTAAAGGTGCATATGGTATCTTAGATTTAAAAAATAGGCTTGTTCTGTGAAGGCTTTTACTGAAAATAGCTGCGCAGATTCCAAACAAAATACCTGCTAAAACTGCATAAAGAATATTGAGAAAATTTATTTCCGGAGCAAAATTAATGTGGTAATGAGTATGATGGGCTTTCCAGAGCTTCGTTACCAGATCTGCAATCACCGATGCTGCGATGGCAGGAAACAGAGAGTTGTATTTTATTCTTCCGATGAGGAAAACTTCAAGTCCGAAAATTGCTCCCGCTAATGGCGTTCCGAATACCGAGCCAAATCCTGCTGAGATGGAGGCTATAATCAAAATTTTTCTTTCATCTTTTGTCAATCTGAAAGGTTTTGAAAACTGATCAGCAATAGCGGCTGCCATTTGAAGAGCAGTTCCTTCACGACCTGCAGAGCCTCCGAAAAGATGAGTTATTATGGTTCCGATATAAACGAATGGAGCCATTTTAAAAGGAATGGTTTTACCAGAATGATGAAGATTGTCAATCAGCAGATTATTTCCTTTTTCAACATCTTTTCCGTAATAATGATACAGTAAACCCACTAAAAAACCGCCTAAAGGTAAAAGGAAAATAATCCATTGATTGTTTTCACGAAAATTTGTTGCCCATTCTAATGATTTTAAGAAGAATGCGGAAGCGCTGCCGATTAAAATACCTGTTACAAGACTTATAAACAGCCATTTTAATATAAAAATCGACGAGGGATATTTTCTGAAAAAAATATGAAAATGAATTTTTAAAATTCTGAAAAGTGTCTTGTTATTTTTAGTCATATAATTCCTGATTAAATGTTAAACATTCAATTAATCAGGCGCCATCAGCTTCAAAAAGCGGTTGGGCAAGGAAGACACCATTTCCTTATAATCAACAAAATTAACATAAATTTTTAGAAGAACAAAAATATATTTTTGATCGGATTAAATATTTTTCTCGTCGGCTGTTGTGAATTATTTCAGATAGAATTCCTCTCTAATATTATGTTAAAACCATTTTTATAAAGAATTCGTATATAAGTGATAAACAAAATCAATTCTCATATTTGAGATGTACGTTTGTTATGTTAAAAAAATTAGTTAATTTAGAACCCAAATTGAAAACGATGCCTAGAAAAGTTGTACAAGGTCCTATCAGGGACAAAGAAAAAACAAAGCAGAAACTGCTGAATGCGGTTGGTAAAATTCTGAAAACAAAAGGTTATTCAGGGTTGATGGTTAGTAAAATTGCTGCTGTTGCAGGTTTTGACAAAAAACTTATTTATGAGTATTTTGGCAGCACAGACAAGTTAATTGATGAGTATATCAAATCTCAGGATTACTGGAGCCGACTAGATCAAAAAGAAATGGATGTTGATTTTTCAGACGGAGGTAAGGAAATGTCTAAAATGGCATTGATCAACCAGTTTGAAGGTTTGAAAAAGAACAAAGAACTTCAGAAGATTATCGTGTGGGAATTATCTGAAAGCAGACCTGCTCTGAGAAAAATCTTTGAAAAGAGAGAAGAGGTAGGAGAGGAAATGTTTAAAAATATTACCGATCCGCATTTTGGGGATGGTGCAGAAGATTTCCGCGCAATTGCTGCACTTTTGGTTGGTGGCATTTACCATCTCAATTTGTACAGTGCTTATAACGGAACTACATTTTGCGGATTGGATCTGAAGTCTGAAGAAGGCAGAAGTAAAATTCAAAAAGCCATTACAGATATTATAGATTTCGCATATCAGAGAAAATAATTTATTGCTATAGACTTACATTTATTTTTGAGTATTAATATAAAATTTGAAATTTTTATACTTTCAGATTAAAACTATATTTCTTACTTTTGACCAATGGAAAATTTTATCGTATCTGCAAGAAAGTACCGTCCGCAACAGTTTGATACCGTAGTTGGGCAATCTCATATTACAGATACGTTAGAGCATGCTATTGAAGAAAATCAACTCGCACAGGCTCTGCTTTTCTGCGGACCGAGAGGTGTCGGAAAAACAACCTGTGCAAGGATTTTAGCAAGAAAGATTAACGAAAAAGACGGTTCTGTTTCTGAGGACGGTTTTGCTTACAATATCTATGAGCTGGATGCCGCATCCAATAACTCTGTAGATGATATTCGTGAACTTATTGATCAGGTGCGTTTTGCACCGCAGGTTGGGCAATATAAAGTGTATATTATTGATGAGGTTCATATGCTGTCTTCTGCTGCATTCAATGCCTTTTTAAAAACGCTGGAAGAGCCTCCTGCGCATGCTATTTTTATTTTAGCAACTACAGAGAAGCATAAGATTATTCCGACCATATTATCCAGATGTCAGATTTATGATTTTAAAAGAATTACCATTCTTGATATTCAGGATCACCTAAGGAAAATTGCGGAAAAAGAAAACATTAAGTACGAAGATGATGCTTTGTATCTTATTGCGCAGAAAGCAGATGGTGCACTTCGTGATGCACTGTCAATTTTTGACAGACTTTCTACTTTTTCCCAAAAAAATATTACTTTGGCAAAAGCTGCGGAAGTACTTAATATTTTGGATTATGATCAGTATCTTAATATTGCTGATCTGGCAAAAGAAGGCAAGATTCCTGAAGTTTTGGCTGCCTTTAATGAAATTGTAAAGAGAGGTTTTGATCCACACTTATTTATTGCCGGTCTTGGAAATCATTTCCGTGATTTGATGATGGCACAAAATGCTTCTACGATAGATTTAATCGAAGTAGGAGAGCAGACTAAACTTAAGTTTGTAGAACAGGCAAAAAACTGGAGTCCTCAAAATCTTATTGACGGAATCGAGATCTGTAATCACGCTGATATTAATTATAAAAATTCTAAAAATCCGAGATTGACAGTAGAAATTGCCTTGATGCAGCTGTCATCAATTTCTGCGGGATTAGATGCAAAAAAAAAAAGTTTATAATATTATCGCCGTTTCTTGACGAAAAACAGGAAGTTGTTCTAAAACCTGCAGCAATACAGGAAATTAAAAAAGAAGAAAAAGCTCCTATTGATCATCCTGACGAAAAAAAGGTTGCAGAAATTAAAAAGGTATCGAAACCCTTATCAAAAACCACTATTTCATCAGGTTTTAGTATCAATTCATTTCTTAATAAAGAAGAGAAAACCGAAAGCACAGAAGTTACAGATCATACAGTTTCAGAAAAGCTTCCGGAAAATCATTTTACTGAAACAGATCTTCAGAATGAATGGACGACGCTTCTGAAGAATTTAAGGTTGAAAGATCCTGTAGTTTTTAATGCTATTAAAGCTTTTAAGCTAACTAAAATAGAGGAAAAAGTTATTCTGATTTCTTATCCTTCTGATTCTGCTAAAAATGAGTTTGATAAAATAAGTATTGAATTTTTTAACCATTTTAAGCATAAGGTTAATAACCATTCTATTGATTTTCAGTTTAAAAAAGACCATGAAAATTTAAAGATTGAAGTAGTTACCAAAAAGAAAATTTTTGAAAAATTTGTGGAAATGAATCCGCTTCTGAAAGATCTTGATGATTTAATGAAGTTTGATTTGTCATAAATTGATATATTTGTATAAGATTTATCAAATTTTAGATACCATTCAGTTGAAACTTACTAGAGTTTTTTATTATTATTCAGATCATTCTGCTTATTGGCGGGATGGTAATCTCTTTTTTGCAGACACATATTGCCGCAAAAATAGTAATGGTTATTGTTATCAATAAACATTTTTCCTGAAAGATATAGAAATATCTTTTTACACATTAATCTTGATTTTTTTACATTAATAACATACGTATCTACTATTGATACGCTTACAGTTTTAAATAAATACTAATTGAATGAACTTAGGAGAGTTAAAAAACAGTTGGATAGAGCAGTTTCAGCAGCCACTCATCATTGCAGGACCCTGCAGTGCCGAAAGTGAGCAGCAAATGCTGGAAACAGCAAAAAGAATAAAAGAAAATAATACCAATGTTCCGATTTTTAGAGCCGGAATATGGAAACCCAGAACAAAACCAAACGGATTTGAAGGGGTAGGAGTAATTGGGCTCAATTGGCTAAAAAAAGTAAAAGAAGAATTCGGATTTCTTACGGCAACAGAAGTTGCCAATGCACATCACGTAGATGCAGCCATTAAAGCTGATGTTGATATACTCTGGATTGGAGCGAGATCAACAGTAAATCCTTTTACTGTACAAGAAATTGCTGAAGCTTTGAAAGGAACAGAAAAGATTGTTTTGGTCAAAAATCCTGTGAATCCTGATTTGGCATTATGGATTGGTGCATTAGAAAGACTTTTAGGACAAAATATCATGAATCTTGGAGCCATTCACCGTGGATTTTCTACTTATCAGAAAACAAAGTACAGAAATAATCCCAACTGGCAGATTGCTTTGGATTTTAAAAGTCAGTTCCCCAATATTCCATTGATTGTCGACCCTTCACATATTTGTGGAAACCGCACCGGATTGGCTGGAATTACTCAGGAAGCATTTAATATGGGGTATCAGGGTGCGATGATCGAAAGTCACTGCAATCCGGACGAAGCATGGAGTGATGCAGCTCAGCAGATTACTCCTGAAGTTTTAGGCGGAATGATTTCTGACTTGAAACTCAGAAATCCGGATCTGACTGGTTTTGAAGAAGAAATGGACAGACACAGAACCTTAATTTCTGATCTGGATTTTCAGGTTATTGAGCTGATTTCTCAAAGAATGAAAATTTCTGAAAAGATTGGAAAACTCAAAAAAGAAAATGATATTGCGATATTTCAGCCGGACAGATGGAAGATTATCAATGAATATGCTGTTCAGAAAGCTTCCGAGACGGGTTTGTCTAAAGAATTTATTGAAAAAATATTCAAAGCCATCCACGAAGAGTCTATTGATGTGCAGAATAATATTATGATAGACAGAAAATAAGGACAATCTCATCAATAGGTTATTTTCCCGAATTGTCTATATTTGTAGTTATAATATATGAAAGGTAAAGTCATAAAATCTACGGGAAGCTGGTATCAGGTTTTGGAAACAGAATCAGGTAAAATTTTTGAAGCAAGAATTCGTGGAAAATTTAAACTGATTAAAACCAGGCTTACCAATCCTCTGGCTGTAGGTGATTTTGTTGAGTTTCAGCTGGAACAGGACGATATTGCTTGGATTACCAAAATAGAACCCCGTAGAAATTATCTGATCAGAAAATCAGTCAATCTCTCTAAAGAAGCTCATATTATTGCTTCTAATATAGATTTGGCGTGTTTTATATTTACATTAAAATTTCCTGAAACATCGCTGGGCTTTTTAGACAGATTTCTAGCATGTTGTGAGGCTTACAATATTACTCCGCTTATTTTATTCAATAAAATGGATGTTTTAAATGATGATGAGCAGGAACTGGTAAAAGATATTGAATTTCTGTATCAGGAAATAGGATATGAAACATTGGAAATTTCATCTTATTCCCAACTGAATCTTGATGATCTGACAGAAATTTTAAAAGATAAGACATCGGTATTTTTCGGTCATTCCGGATGTGGAAAATCTACCTTGGTGAATGCTTTGCAACCGGGGCTTAATCTTAAAACTTCTGAAATTTCAGATACGCATCTAAAAGGAAAGCATACAACTACTTTTGCACAAATGCATTTTTGGGATTTCGGCGGAAATGTAATTGATACTCCCGGAGTGCGCGAATTTGCTATGATTGATATTGAAAAAGAAGAGGTGCAGCATTATTTTCCGGAAATTTTCAGAAAAAGAGAAGAATGCAAATATCACAACTGTCTTCACATTAATGAACCCAAATGTGCGGTAATAGAAAGCCTGGAGAGCGGAGAAATTCAGCACTCAAGATATTCTACCTATCTAAAATTAATGGAAGAAGCGGAAGATCTTCCTTATAAATAGTATTTAATTTTATTAATCCGGAAAACAATTATTAGTTTAATTAATAATGTAATCAATTTTTGCTAATCATTACTGAATTATGTATTTTCGCAACAGTTTTATGAGAAAAATAATATTCATATCGCTTTTGAGTTTCATTAGCTGCAAAAGAAATAATCCGGTACATCCACCTGTTGGCGGAGTTTTGAGTCAGAAAGATCTTGATGTATCAAAAAACCGTTCCAAAAATCTTAATACAATAGAGAGAGAACAGATTAATGATTGGATTAAAGATCAAAAAACTGATTATTTTCCCACACAGCTTAATTACTGGACTGATGTTCCGGGTTTTGATAAAAGAGAAAGAAGACAGGATGAAACTTTGATTTCTTATTCTTATGATCTGTATGATTTTGATCAGACCAAAATTTATGATAAGCCAATCAGCAGAAATAATGCAAGATTTGGTCATTTTGATGAACTTAAAGCTGTGGAAAATGCGCTAAGATACATGAAAGACGGAGAAGAAGTTACGCTTTTGGTTCCGTCTTCACTTGCGTATGGAACTTATGGTGATGAAAATAAAATTGATAACGACATTCCTTTAATTATAAAATTAAAAGTTCTTTAAATGAAATTTTCAAACAAAAATATAATCTTTGCAGCGGCAGGCATTTCGCTTCTGAGCTGTACTCCAATTTATAAAAAAATGAACGTAGACAAAGAAACTTACGCTGGTCTTAATGACGGACTATACGCTAATCTTCAGACAACGAAAGGTAATATGATCGTAAAGTTTGAGGATAAAAAATCACCGGTAACTGTAGCCAATTTTATTGGTCTTGCAGAAGGTAAAATAGATAATAAAGCAAAAGCTAAAGGAGTTCCTTTTTATGACGGAACGATTTTCCACAGAGTAATCAAGGATTTTATGATTCAGGGAGGTGATCCTAAAGGAACGGGTATGGGAGATCCTGGTTACAGATTTGACGACGAAAAAAACGATCTGAAGCATACAGGAAAAGGAATTCTTTCAATGGCAAACTCGGGACCGAATACCAATGGGTCTCAGTTTTTTATTACTGAAGTGGCAACACCTTGGTTAGACGGCAGACATACAATTTTTGGTAAAATAGTAAAAGGAGAGGAGGTGATTGATGCAATTGCCAATGTGGAAAAAGGTGCACAGGATAAGCCTAAAACTGATATAGTGCTTGAAAAAGTTTCTGTTTTTGGAAAAGGTGACGAATATAAAAATTATGATGCTGCAAAAATTTTCAATGAAGGAAAGGAAAAAATAGCAGCTAATAATAAAGCTATGGAAGAAAAAGCTGAAGCTGAGGCTAAGAAAGCATTAGAGGATCTTAAAGCAGGAATGCAGGTAACTGAATCTGGTCTTTATTATAAAATTACCAAAAAAACTGAAGGTAAAGCGGCTAAAGCCGGAGATAATGTTCAGGTACATTATGCAGGAAAACTGACAAACGGGACTGAATTTGATTCTTCATTTAAAAGAAACGAACCATTGGAATTTCCTGTAGGAATGGGAAGAGTGATCAAAGGATGGGACGAAGGGATTCTATTATTAAAAGAAGGTGAAACTGCTACTTTACTGATTCCGCCGGCAATGGCTTATGGTGAAAGAGGAGCAGGAGGAGTAATCCCGCCAAATGCATGGTTGATTTTTGATGTGGAATTGGTGAAAGTTCCTTAATCACGATTATAAAAATAAATTCAGAAGCCGTTTCGTTTGAGACGGCTTTTTTTTACTGAAATTGTTCTTTCGACCAATATCAGAATGACACCTTTTTTATGTACATTTGAAGCAACTTTAAATTTAAAAAATGAAAAATAAAATATTCACATTCGTTTTAGTCCTGATATTTGCATTTTCTTTCGGACAGAATGATGATCAGGCAATACGAAAATCTGTAGTTTATTTTGCCAATACGATTAAATATAAACAGCTAGATAAAACAATAGACTGTATTTATCCCAAATATTTTACTGTAGTTCCCAAAGAACAGATGACTCAGCTTCTCAATATGACTTACAACAATCCTTTTGTAAAAGTTGATGTAAAAGATATGAAGTTTGCTTCAGTAGGAAAACCTGAGTTGGTGGACGGAGAATATTTTTCTTTGGTAAGCTATTTTTTAAAATTGAGAGCAGACGTAAGTTCCATGAATGATGACATGAAAAAAAATATCAATCAGATGCTTTCATCGAAGTATGGCAAAGATAATATACAGTATATAGCAAAGGAAGGTGCATATATCATCAATGCACCTATGTCCGTTTATGCTGTTTCTAAAGACAGAAAAAACTGGAAAGTTGTATTAGCCGAAAAAGAATTCAAATCTCAGCTGACAAAAGTTTTGCCTAAAAAAATTCTTGATAAGATTTAAACTATTTTTCGATAAGAAATTTTCTTACCACCTTTCCATCTTCCGAATTTACTGTACAAAGATAAGCTCCGTTAACTAATTTTGAAACGTTAATGTTTTTTTCGTTTTCGTGGGACGAAATAAGCTTTCCTGTCATATCATTGATTTCAATGCTGAAATTTCCGAGTTCTTCAGGAATTTCTACGTGAAGAATATCTTTGGCAGGATTAGGATAGATTTTAATTGATTCAAGCTTATTTTCCGAAGCTTCATTGGTTGACAGAATAGAAGATGCTACTGCAAAATGCTGTAAAGCACCAACAGCAGCTTTCCCAACATTGAATACATATACAGGATCTACGTTGGCAAAAGTATCATTTACGGTATGCTCATTATTGCTTCTTACCGTTTCATAAAAACCGGTAATGATATCCCCTTTATTTTCAAAAGGAATATAATCCGAAGCAAAAGCATTAGATAATATTGTCTGCAGCGGAGAATACAATGCTGTACATGCAGCGAGTTGCTGAGTCATGGCTAGAGAAGGCGCGTTGTTGGCTGTTTGTCCGCTTTGGTCGCTTTCGCAGGTAATAGTATTGTTGTTATTTCCGATTTTTCCTCCTACCTGATCAATATTAAAAACAACTTTAAGATTAAGCTGTCTTACATTATTTTGGAAAACAACATTATTTACATAATGCGTGCTTCCGATTAAGCCCTGTTCCTCTCCGGAAAAGTGAATAAATTTTACCGAATATTCCGTTGGTACATCTTTCAGAATTCTTGCCGCTTCCAGAAGAATTGAAGTTCCGCTTCCATTATCACTCACACCGGGACCCGTAATGGTATCATAATGTCCGCAGATAATAACGTAGATGTTGGGATAAACAGTTCCTGTTTTAGTAACCACCAGGTTTTTAGAAGTTGTGCTTCCGAAGGTAAAGGTATCTTCTGTAATCTGGATTGCGCTATATCCGTAAGATTGATATTTTGCCTTAAGCCAGTTCAGAGTATTAGTATTGGCGACAGAACCCGTAGTTTTTATTCCCAGATTGGCAAACTCCTGAAGAAGAGTTGTTACGTTGGTTTGGGTAACCTGGTTGGCTCTTGTCTGGTAAGCCTGTATAAAACTTTGTGCATTAAGGCTGCAAGCCGCTATCGAAAGAAACAGAAAACCGGTTATTTTTTTCACTTTGTATGATAATCTTTAATATTACACAAATGTAAATAATAAAAAAATCCCAAGCAAAAAACTCGGGATTTATATTGATAACAAAAAATTTTACATTATTTTACTTGATCTACAACTGCTTTGAAAGCTTCAGGGTGATTCATTGCTAAATCAGCTAAAACTTTTCTGTTAAGCTCAATGTTGTTCTTTTTAAGAGCTCCCATAAACTGAGAGTAAGACATTCCGTGCTCTCTTGCACCTGCGTTGATACGCATGATCCAAAGTGCTCTGAAGTTTCTCTTTTTCTCTTTTCTTCCACGGTAAGCATATTGCATTGCTTTTTGTACCGCGTTTTTAGCAACAGTCCAAACGTTCTTTCTTCTACCGAAAAAACCTTTAGCTTGTTTCATTATTTTTTTTCTGCGAGCTCTAGAAGCTACGGCATTTACTGATCTTGGCATAATTTAAATTGTTTTTTTGAAAAAGGCGGAACTAAAGTAAATGATGAATGATCATTGATATGAGATTTCTCTACAATTCACATACTCCAGACTTTATTCTCTTAGATGCACCGTTTCAGGGTTAAATGTTGAATTTTTTTAATTCTTATAAACCGGATAATGATTTATAAAAACTACTTAATGGCTAATTGACGTTGAACACTTTTCTCATCCACTTTAGCTACATAAGAAGTAGTAGTAAGATTTCTCTTCTGCTTTGTTTCTTTTTTAGTTAAAATGTGGCTTTTGTAAGCGTTTTTTCTTTTGATTTTACCAGTTCCGGTAAGAGCAAAACGTTTCTTAGCACCTGATTTCGTTTTTAATTTTGGCATTGTTTGCTTTTTTATGTTTTGTTATCAATATATTTTAATGTATCAAAGAATCAATTTACCAGTTCACCAATATTGTTACATTGATACATTGTTAAATTGCTACATTGATTTTGGGCGTGTCCCTTACTCGCTCATTCCGCTGCGCTGCATTCGCTCATTCGGGTCGGGCTATCCATTACAAGTCCTCGCTCTGCGGCATTTCCACCGCTTGCTGTGTGCTTTCCATTACTATCCCTCACGCAATAATTGCGTCTGCAAAATTACGAAAAATAATAATACGAAAAGAGACTTTCATAGAAAATCTCTTTTTAGTATGATAAATCATCGGCATCTGAATATAGCAGATGATTACTGTAAATTTATTTAGCCGGTTTCTTAGGGCTCATCATCATGATCATTCTCTTTCCTTCAAGTTTAGGAAGCTGATCTACTTTTCCTACATGCTCCAGTTCCTGAGCAAGCTTCAGGAGTAAAATTTCTCCCTGATCTTTAAAGATGATAGAACGTCCTTTGAAAAATACATAGGTTTTCAATTTGGAACCTTCCTCTAAAAATTTTTCGGCGTGCTTTTTCTTAAACTCATAATCGTGATCGTCTGTCTGAGGTCCGAAACGGATCTCTTTTACTACCACTTTTACTTGTTTAGCCTTTAGCTCTTTTTGTTTTTTCTTTTGCTCGTACAAAAACTTTTTATAGTCAAGTACTCTTGCAATAAAAGGCTCTGCCTTATCTGAAATGACAACCAGATCCAGCTCCTGATCTTTGGCAATCTGTCTTGCCTTATCAATAGGATATACACCCGGTTCTACGTTGTCTCCCACCAAACGAAGTTCTCTTACACGGATCTTATCGTTAATCATGTGAGCGTCCTCCTGTTGTGGACGTCTTTGTGGGCCTCTGTTGTTAAATCTTTGTGCTATTGTATTAAATTTTATTGGTTAATCTTTACTTATTGCGACCAGCTGATATTTTAGCTGATCTTATTGATTTCCGGGAATTGTTATCTTCAATTATCCGGCAAATTCAAATCCTGTTTGTGAAGCTTCTTTAAAGTAATTTACAAAATCATTAATGCTCATTACTCCCAAATCACCTTCGCCACGTCTTCGTACAGAAATTGTGCCATCCTTTTCTTCATTTTCGCCTACTACAAGCATAAAAGGAATCTTTTTCAACTCTGCATCACGGATCTTTTTACCCGTTTTTTCGTTTCTTTCGTCAATTAATCCGCTAATATCGTGATTTTCTAAAAGTTGTGAAACTTTTTTTGAATAATCTACATATTTTTCACTGATTGGAAGGATGATAAACTGATCCGGAGCCAGCCACAATGGGAAATCTCCGGCTGTATTTTCCAGTAAAATCGCAATGAAGCGTTCCATAGAGCCAAATGGTGCCCTATGAATCATTACCGGTCTGTGTTTCTCATTATCATTTCCGATATACGTAAGATCAAATCTTTCCGGTAAATTGTAATCTACCTGAATTGTTCCTAACTGCCATTTTCTTCCCAAAGCATCTTTCACCATAAAATCCAGTTTTGGGCCGTAGAATGCAGCTTCACCATATTCGGTAATGGTATTTAAACCTTTTTCTGTTGCAGCAGTTACGATTGCATTCTCTGCTTTTTCCCAGTTTTCATCTGATCCGATATATTTTTGTTTATTTTCGGGATCTCTCAATGAAATCTGAGCCGTAAAATCTGCAAAACCTAATGAACCGAAAACATAAAGAACCAAATCAATAGTTTTCTTAAATTCATCCATTAACTGATCTGGAGTACAGAATAAATGCGCATCATCCTGAGTAAAACCACGAACTCTGGTTAAGCCGTGAAGCTCGCCACTTTGCTCGTATCTGTAAACCGTACCAAATTCTGCATATCGTTTTGGCAGATCTTTATAACTCCATTGTGAAGTTTTATAAATTTCACAGTGATGCGGACAGTTCATAGGCTTCAGCATAAACTCTTCACCTTCATTCGGAGTTTTAATTGGCTGGAAGCTGTCTGCACCATATTTATCCCAGTGTCCTGAAGTAACATATAATTGTTTTGCTCCGATGTGGGGAGACATTACAAATTCGTATCCTGCTTTTTTCTGAGCTACTGAAAGGAAATTTTCTAATTTTTTTCTTAAAGCAGTTCCTTTAGGCAGCCACAATGGCAAACCTTGTCCCACTTTTTCAGAGAAGGCAAAAATCCCTAATTCCTTACCTAATTTTCTGTGATCTCTTCTTTTTGCTTCTTCAAGTCTTTCAAGATATTCTGTAAGATCTTTTTGTTTCGGAAAAGAAATACCGTACACTCTTGTAAGCTGAGGATTGTTCTCATTTCCTCTCCAGTATGCTCCTGCTGCGTTGAGAACTTTGAAAGCCTTTACAATTCCTGTATTCGGAATATGACCTCCACGGCAAAGATCTGTGAAGTTATCGTGGGTTACAAAAGTGATTTCTCCATCATTAAGATTAGAGATCAATTCAACTTTATACGGATTATCGGCATACGTTTTTAAAGCTTCTTCTTTAGAAACCGGATATAAAGAGAATGTTGATCCTTTTTTAGCATTTTCTAAAACTTTCTTTTCGATTTTCTCGAAATCTTTTTCAGATAAGCTTTCGTCGCCAAAATCTACATCATAGTAAAATCCGTTTTCGATGGCAGGACCGATCGTTAACTTAGCATTTGGATAAAACTCAAGGATAGCCTGCGCCAAAAGGTGGGCTGAAGAATGCCAAAAGGCCTTCTTTCCAAGATCATCATTCCATGTCAGAAGCTGCAACGTAGAATCTGTGGTTATAGGTGTGGTTGTCTCTACTTGTGTACCGTTTACAACTGCGGAAATGGTATTTCTAGCCAATCCCTCGCTAATAGATTTTGCCACATCTAAAGGAGTAACTTCTCCTTCAAATTCTCGGACGCTTTGGTCTGGAAGTGTAATTTTTATCATTGTTTTACTAAGAAATTTTAAGATGCAAAAATACGCTTTTTTTTATAATTCAATATTATATTTACACTATATTTGAATACGAAAACACATACTTTCCTGCTAAAAAACCTATATTTTTACCATGACAAAAAGAAATATTGACCTTCACTGTGACTTATTGGTATATCTGATGAATCCTGATTCTAAGATTGATGACGGAGAAATCGGCTGTTCGCTTCCGTTTTTGAAAGAAGGAAATGTAAAGCTTCAGGTGATGGCGATTTTCAGTCCGACTTTAAAGGGAAGTACACAATTTGGAAAGCAACAAAGCCAGATTTTCTCTGATCTTATACAAACAGAAAATTTCTATTTATTTAATACGTTAGAAGATTTAGAAAATCATTCAGAAACAGGCATTATTGCTGCTATTGAAAATGCATCTGGATTCTGTGAGGAGGATGAAAAACTTGAACAGGGTTTCAGGAATTTAGAAAAAATTATTGAAAACACTCAAAAGCTGCTGTATATCGGAATGACCCATCACACCGAGAACCGCTTCGGTGGTGGTAATTTTTCTGAAGCCGGACTTAAACAGGATGGGAAAATTTTGCTGGATTATCTTTCAGATAAAAATATTGTTGTTGATCTTGCTCATACAAGCGATGCTTTGGCTTTCGGTATCCTGAACTATATTGATCAGAGAAATTACAAGATTCCTGTTTTTACCAGTCATTCTAATTTTAGAAAAATCTGCAATCATAAGAGAAATCTTCCTGATGAACTGGTAAAAGAAATTATCAGCAGAAAAGGTCTTATCGGAATTAATTTCGTAAAAGATTTTGTGGGAAATGACAACCCCGAAAATCTTTACAGACACATCCGGTACGGCGTCGAAAATGGAGCAGAAGATTATCTTGCATACGGCGGAGATTTCTTTTATGATAAAAACCATCCCGACAAGTCACGTTATCCGTTTTTCTTTGAAGAATACTGCAACTCAACAGCCTATAATTCTATTAATAAAAGACTTTCGGAATATTTTTCAGTTGAAATAATGGAGAAAATAAGTCATCAGAATGCAGAAAATTTTTTGAGAAATTTAGGCTATTAAACATTCTGTCTTTAAGGTGATTTTGACCATATTAAAAAAAATACTGAGCTTTCACTCAGTATTATCTGTTTTACCTGTCTTGTCTTTTGAAGATTTTTGCACGTCTTCTTTGTCTACATCCGAAGGGTTTTGTTTTTCCGAAGAAGCAGGAATGTCGCGGAAATCTTCGTTTTGTTTCTTTGTTTCTGCGGTATTGGCAGATTCTTTTTTATTTTTTTCTTTTGAATCCATAGTATTGAATTTAGAGTCCGAGAATACCGATTTTTCCGGTCTTATCTTCTATCGTGTAATTCAAAGCCTTTGCCAAAACAAAAATATTGTTCAGATTTTCCATTAATTGTGTACGACCTTCGTTTCTCAGCTTATTTTGATCTACGGAATTTATGGCAGTTTGTTTTGCCTTTTGAGTAACATTTTTGATGTCTTTTTCTGAAATTCTGTTGAAGAAAGAATCATCCAGTGACTGAATTTCTACACTCGGCGTAATTCGTATCTGCGCATCCGGAAGTTCTGTAATAACCAGTCTTTTATTAATAGAATCTACTTCTATTTTCATCTTGTTGAGATCATAGGAAACCTGTGCGTTGGTTTTGGTGTAGGTAATGATACTGTTGCTTGTCATTTCCTTTCCAAAAAACTCATAGCTCATTTTGGTTTTTTGCATGGCTGAAAAATTCTGTTCCAGAACGACCATTTTATTCATTTTCGAAATCTGATTGGTCAGGATGTAGTAATCTGATTTTTCTTTCTTTTCAGCTGCGTTAAAGCAGGATTTAAAACCAAAAAACAGGAGCAACATTAATAGAACTCCTGCAAAAAACGGTATGATAATTTTTAAATTTCTCAATTCTCTTTCTTAAATATTTCTTTGATTACCGACCGGTCATCTTTTCCAAGAATTTCTACCAGATCTCTTTCAATATATCCTGTAGTCGGCATTTCAATAATTCTTCCAATTTCCTTGCCATATTTTTCTACAATGATGGTAGGAACTTTGTGCACATTATATTTTACCTCGTCACCGGTAGGAGATTCTTTTTTTCTGTTTACAGCAATGATGGTGAGTCTGGTATCGGGATATTTCAATTCATCCAGAATCTTCATCAATCTTGGGAAATCTCTGTGAGAATCTTCGCACCATGTTCCCAGAAAGACAATAATATTATAAGAATTAAGTTTGCTTTTTTTAAGTTCAGTAATGGCTTTCTGATCTAAAGCATACTCGTTGAACTCTTTTACATACCAGTCCGCATAAGGCTCTTTGGTAAACTGATCTTTCAATTGGTGTCCCAGAAGCATTTTTCCGTCGTTGGTGGTTTCTACTTCACGATTCACAACCACTTTCTGAGCGGCTAGCTGCTGTGAAGCAATTGCCAAAACTGAAACTGCTACAATTCGGGTAATAATTTTTTTCATTCTAATTGTCAATTATTGATTTTAAATCAGCAGGAGAATAGTATTTGTTTTTCAAAACCTTATGATCAGATTTTCTGTATACATTAAATTTTTCTCCTGATTTTTCGTAGAAAGATTCTACTTCTTTTTCTTTATAAAATTCAACGGTTTCCTGTGCCTGTTCTTCATTATCGCACGCTTTAGACATATTGGAACGCTGCACTTCGTTGAACAGTTCTACAAATTTACTGCCAAGACCAAATTCTAAGACAGCTCCGCTCAAAACATACTGTAAGTCGCACAATGCATCTGCAATTTCAACAATATTGTGATCTTCAATAGCTTGTTTTAACTCGTTCAGCTCTTCCTGTAAAAGTTCTACTCTTAGGTTACATCTTTCTTTGGAAGGAATCTGAGGGGTATCTAAAATAGGTGCTTTAAAAGTGGTGTGGAATTCTGCTACTTGGTTCAGGCTGTCAATTTTATCCATGAAATATTTTAATTTTAAGCAAATATAAAAAAATGATGATAGAATTACATCTGCTGTTATCAATTAGGCTGAAAATATCATTAAAAAAAGCTGTCTTATTTTGACAGCTTCATGATTATCTAATTGAACTGCAAAAGCAATTCTTTTATTCTTTTCATGGCTTCTCTTAAATCTTCTTCGGAAGCAGCATAAGAAAAACGGATGCATTCCGGACTTCCGAAAGATACGCCGCCTACACAACCGACATGAGCATTCTCCAGCAAAAACATAGCAAAATCATCAGCATTTTTGATCTCAGTTCCGTTCAGGGTTTTACCTATATAAAATGAAATATCAGGAAAGAAATAAAATGCTGCTTTTGGTAAAACTACCTTAAAACCAGGGATTTCTTTCATTAAATCGTACATCAGATCCCTTCTGCTTTTAAAGGCATCAATCATGTAGCGGTATTCTTTAGGATCGGTTTTGAGTGCAGTGATAGAAGCTCGCTGTGCCATTGTATTGGCTCCGCTGGTCATTTGTCCCTGAATTTTTTCACAAGCTTTCGCGAGCCATTCCGGGCAGGCAGAATAACCAATTCTCCAGCCTGTCATTGCAAAAGCTTTGGACATTCCGTTGATAACGGCTGTCTGCTCATACACCTCAGGAAACTGCGCAATGGATGTGGTCTTTGTTTCGTAATTGATGTATTCGTAAATTTCGTCTGATATTACCGTTACGTGAGGATATTTCGCAATAACTCTCGCTAAAGATTTGAGTTCATCATAGGTGTAATATCCGCCTGACGGATTGCAGGGTGAACTGAAAAGAACAGCCTTTGTTTTTTCATTAATAGCTTCATCAAGCTGTTCTGCAGTGATTTTAAAATCAGTAACATACGATGTAGAAAGCATTACAGATGTACCACCCATCATTTTTACCATTTCATCATAGCTTACCCAGAAAGGAGTAGGAAGAATAACTTCGTCACCATCATTTATAATAGAAGCCAAAACATTGATGATAGCCTGTTTTGCACCGTTGGAAACGCAGATCTGTGTAGGTTTGTAATCTAAACTGTTGTCTCTTTTTAATTTTTCAGAAATTGCCTGTCGAAGCTCCAAAAAGCCGGGAACAGGAGAGTAGTGGCTGTAATTTTCATTGATGGCATCAAAAGCAGCCTGTTTAATGTTATCGGGAACATCGAAGTCCGGTTCGCCCAATGTTAAACTGATTACATCTATTCCGCTGGCTTTCATTTCTCTTGCCTTATTAGACATTACAAAAGTCTGAGAATATCCTAATCTTTTTACTCTGTCTGAAAGTTTATCCATATAGTTTTGTCTTTTGAACAAATATATAAAAACTTAGTTTGAATCTGAGTAGAATTTTGTAATGCCTTTTACTTCTTATTAAAGCCATAGTAGCTAATCTTGATTTACTGCAAGCAATCCGTTTTTTTATTTTTGTGACTCATTAAATTGCTGAATGTTTTCATCAACTCTTTATCAGGGCAGGTTTTGCTTTCATAATTTTTAATATTATCAGGACTGAGTCTGCTTTTTTCGGCAGAACGAACAGTGTATTTTTTCTCAAGACATTTTTCCAGCTTGTTGTTGATATAGTATAATCTTTTTTCGGTTATTTCATCTTTGGTTTCCGGTTTTTCTGCAGTTCCGCCGTCAAAATTCCAGACGGTTTCCTGCTTAAAAATAAAGAAAGCCTGATCATTATTTACAAAATAATTTTCTATAGCTGAATAATGACTGTACTCTGAAAAAGAATGCTTGATGGATCTGATTTTTCCGTTTTGTGAATAGTATACAACTATCCCTGAACGCTCATTACATTCGTAATTAAAGCTTGTTGAGTCCAGTTTTTTTGCATTTATCTGCTGATTGATTTTGGTATATTCTGCTTTTATCTCATCTGTATTTTGTAATGAAATCTTTGCAGTATCTGAGATTTTAGATGTTTTATTTGATTCATTTTTGGAATCTGAATTGTTTTTTATTGGAGACTGTTTTTCACATGAAAAAATTAAAATCAGACACAGCAATATTGGTATGTTTTTCATATTAATCGGGATTGTATTCACATCAACCAAAAAATATGCAAATCATTAGCTGTAAAATAAAAACAACCGCAGAAGCGGCTGTTTTTTAACGATAAAATTTTATTTACAGTTTTCGTTATAATCCAGAATAACTTCATCAATGATTTGAGGAACATCAGACATTACATCATCAACCTGATTTTTTATAAATTTTCCCAATCCTGTTCTCTTTTTTGTGTCGTTTTTCATCGAAGCATATTCTCCTCCGGCAACTTTACTTTTTATTACGGGACAGTCTGCAGTGATGATCTTTGCTTCTTTCAGATTAAATTCCTTTAATTTGCTTCCCTTTTTTGTATAAATATAGGAAGGATTATTACGCATTCTTTCTGTTTCTCTCTCTGCTTCCTTGATTTGATTGTCTCCTGCAGCAAAGCTTGTCGGAAAACCGTACAATCTGTAAATTTTGATTTTACCATCTGTTACAACTTCTGCAAACTGATTGGTTTTGGTAAGATTATTAAATGCTTTGATGTTTCCGCTTAATCCGCTTGTTGCAGTGTTTAAACCTTCTTTTACGTTGGTGTATTTTATTACCTCAAAATGTCTTTCGTTATTGTTTTCATCGTAAGCAACATATTCTTTGAGGTCATCAGAGTCCATTGTTTTAAATTTCTGCTTTTTCTTTGATTTATCAATATCCGAAACAGCAACAAATTTTACTTTTTTCTGGTTATCCCAAGGATTACGGGCATCACCAACCATTCTTACAATACCTTCTGTCTTTTTGCCGCTTTTATCGACAATAAAACCAAATTTTTCGTTGCTTTTAAGCTCATAATCTGTTGTTTCGTCCTGTCCGTATAGAGATGCACTCATAAGACTTAATACACTTAATAATAAAATTTTTTTCATGTTTTTTTGAATTAATTAAGGCTGTAAATATGAGGATTTTTTTTGAATGTCAAATATAATTCATAAAAAAACCGAAACTAATCAATGTTCCGGTCTTTTATTTTTCGATTACTGATATCTTTTATGTTCTTTATTTTTCACAAAAAGTTTTATTACAGGCTTAAAGAAAGCTTTATATTTTTCTGAATCGAATAACTGAGAATCGGTAAGTGCTTTGTAAGTCATCAGTATACCAAATGGAAACAAAATAATATTGGGAAGCCATGCGGCAAGATAAGGATCCATTTTTCCTGACCATGCTACGTTTTCAAAACCCACATTAATAATGTAAAATACAATGAATATAATGATCGCAATAATTACAGGAACTCCCATTCCTCCTTTTCTGATGATAGAACCAAGGCTTGCACCAATCATAAAAAATATGATGCAGGTGAAAGAGTAGGTGAGCATTCTTTGTTGATAAAGAATTACCTTACTGAAGTATTTTTTGCTGGGATCTATCTCTTTATCTTTTGAATCCAAATTAGATTTTAATGTTTCCAGCCTGGAATATGCATTGCCGATTGCCTGAGTTTTTTTATCAGATTTTATGGTATCAATTTTATACTGCTGTTTAACAGGGGCTTTTGTTTTGTTTTTATCCATATAGGTGACAACAGAATTCACCTGATTCATCATCTCATTACTGATGTTTTCATTGATTCTTGCATTTTCCTTTTTGGTTTTATCAATGGTAGCAAACAGTTCGTTGAAGGTTTGAAAACGATAATCATCAGTGATTTGCTCTTTTTCAATGGCTTTATCAATCAGTTCACTGATATCAAAATGTGTAATAAGAGTGTCAAATTTTGTTCCCTGATCTGGTTGTTTTAATCGTACATTTTCAGATTTGCCTGCATGAGAATCTTCGGTTACATATCCGTTGTACAAAATCAGCTGCATGTATTTTCTGTTTTTGGCATTGGCAAATTTGCCTTTTTCTGCAACGATAGTCTGCTGATTTTCGAAATTGCCTGCTTTTTTATGGATAAAAACACCTTCCAGATCCCTGCCTTCGTCGCCTTTTATTTTATCAAATTTCACCATATAACCAGGAAGCTGATCAATGAACTGTCCCGGAGTAAAATTGAGAGCAGGCTTTGTCTGTGCAATATTATAGAGCATGTTTTTTGCCTTTCTCTGAAAATCAGGTATAATATTATTAGAAAAAATATAAAGAAGAATAGCAAGAACAATGGTTACTCCGAAGAGAGGCATCATGACTCTGGTAAGTGAAATTCCGGCAGCTTTCATGGCGGCAAGCTCATATCTTTCTCCCAGTTCGCCAAAGGACATGATGCTTGCCAGAAGAATGGTAAGCGGTAACACCATACTTACAACATTTACTCCGAGATAAAAAAGGAGCTTCATGATCTGAAATGTAGTAAGACCTTTTCCCATAAACTGCCCCAGCTGAATCCAAACAATATTCACAATAAAGATGAAAAACAGTACACTGAATATGAAAAAAAACGGACCAAAAAAGGTCTTGATGATGTATCGGTCTAATATTTTTAACATTCGCCAAAATTAATGAAAAAGCCACAAAGTTTTCTTTGTGACTTTAAATTTTAATATTTATTTAGAACTATAATTCTGTAACGAGATAATTTTTGAATTTATTTTTATCAAACACAAACATATTTGGGTCTAATTGCTGATTTTCTTTGTATTCTTTGATGGAAATAACAGAAATATCTTTGTTGGTTCCGAACTGTTCCAGCTTCAGCATCTGTTTTTTCGCAGCATCTACATAAAGGTAAATATGTTTAAGTCCGTTTGCTTTTACAGGGGTAAGTTTAATCAAATCTGCATTTACGCCGTCAACAGTTTTCTTTCCGCTGTAGATTACGTTGTAATCTTTTCTGTAGGAAGTCAAATAATTGATAGGGGAAAACATAGCACTGTTCTCATTCGGTCTCGCAACCGTTACTTCTTTATCTTCCTCATTGATGTTATAAATCTTGCTGCCGTCAAAGATCTGCTCGGTTTCCATGATTTTCAGTTTGTATTTGTTACCTGCTGAATAATAGATTCCCGGTTCAGTTTTAGAAATCGTACCATTGGCTCCGCTTCCGAATGCAAATTTAAAATAAGAATTTTTCTTGGAATTGTAGTTTGCCGTAATATCGTCTAATATTTTTTTTGCTTTAGCGTCAATTTTTTGTGCCTGTGCAAATCCTGTACTTCCTACTATTAATGCTCCTAAAACTATCTTTGAAATTATTTTTTTCATTTTATTTTTCTATATTTCTATTTTTTAGACTTTCACAAAAGCAATAAGTTAAATTTTAGCTTCGCAAATCTTCCAAAAACTGTTCCAAAGAATGAAGATCGCTAATGAGAACTTCTCTTGCTTTAGCTCCGTTGAATCCGCCTACAATACCACTTGCTTCCAGCTGATCCATAATTCTTCCGGCTCTGTTGTATCCCAGTTTCAGCTGTCTTTGAAGCATAGAAGTTGAACCTTGCTGAGTTGAAACAATAATTCTCGCAGCATCTTCAAACAAAGCGTCTTTTTCGTTAGGATCAAAAGCACCAACCGAGCTTGTAGCATCTTCAGAAACATATTCAGGCAGCAAAAATGCAGAAGCATAACCTTTTTGTTCACCAATAAATTCTGCCAGTCTTTCAACTTCCGGAGTATCTACAAAAGCACATTGCAATCTCAAAATTTCATTTCCATTGAAATAAAGCATATCTCCTTTACCAATCAGCTGATCAGCTCCCGGAGAATCTAAAATCGTTCTGGAATCTACACTCGAAATTACACGAAATGCAGCTCTTGCCGGGAAATTGGCTTTAATCATACCCGTGATAACGTTCACCGATGGTCTTTGTGTAGCAACAATCAAGTGGATTCCTACCGCTCTTGCCAGCTGAGCTAATCTTGCAATCGGGAGTTCTACTTCTTTTCCTGCGGTCATAATTAAGTCTGCAAACTCGTCCACCACCAAGACGATATACGGTAAATAGCGGTGTCCGTTTTCAGGATTCAATTTTCTTTCGCTAAACTTTTTATTGTATTCTTTTAAGTTTTTACAGAAAGCATTTTTAAGAAGGTCATAACGCTGATCCATCTCAATACAAAGCGAATTGAGGGTATTAATAACCTTATTGGTATCGGTAATAATCGCTTCTTCAGCATCCGGAAGTTTTGCTAAATAATGTCTTTCAATTTTTGAATATAAAGAAAGTTCCACTTTTTTAGGATCTACCATCACAAATTTCAGTTCGCTCGGATGTTTTTTATAAAGAAGTGAGGTCAAAATAGCATTGATCCCTACCGATTTTCCCTGTCCGGTTGCTCCTGCCATCAAAAGGTGAGGCATTTTTGACAAATCTGCCATAAAAACTTCATTAGAAATAGTTTTCCCGAACACTACGGGCAAATCCATATCCGTATTTTGAAATTTTTGAGAAGCAATTACTGATCTCATAGAAACCATTGTCGGATTTTTTCTCGGAACCTCGATACCAATCGTTCCTTTTCCGGGCATTGGTGCGATAATTCTGATTCCCAGAGCAGAAAGATTTAATGCAATATCATCCTGAAGCTTTTTGATGGATGCTACTCTGATTCCTGCTTCCGGAACAATTTCGTATAAAGTGACAGTAGGTCCTATCGTTGCTTTTATTTCGGCGATACCTACATTAAAGTTTTTAAGAAGACCTACAATTTTATTTTTGTTTTCTTCTAATTCTTCTTTATTGATTGAAATTTCTTCATTTCCATAATCTTTCAAAAGATCTAAAGTCGGCATCTGGAATTTGGCAAGATCCAATCTGTGATCATATAAACCGTGTTTTTGTACCAATTCTTGAGACTGCCTGTCAGAATCCTCAATGATATCAACTATTGGCGCTACTTCCACATTAAATTTTATATCTTCAACCGGCTCAGAAAAATTGGATGAAATATCAAAAGCATCTTCAGGCTTTACGGCAGGAATAAGGTTTTTTGTTTCAACACTCAGGTTTAGAGAAGTTTCAGTTATTTTTTCTTCATCAAACGATGTCTGATTGGGAGTTACAATAGTTTCAGCATTTGATACCGGCTTAGATTCCTTAAATGGAGACTCCTTTTTAGGTTTTTGAACCTTAATTTCAGATTCGTCAGTTACTGTAATATTGGGAGAATCGGTATTGTTGATTTCTTCTTCCAGTTCCTGATCTGCTTCAAAGCTTTCATCAGAATTGGGCATCATAGATTTTACCCTTCCGATAGTATTTTCGTTGATGGTATTAAGCTTTGCCTTTACTGAGCTGGGACGAAGATTAAATTCAAGAATAAAATAAAGTGCAATACTTACGACTAAAACTACCCAAAGACCTACAGTACCGATGATTGCAGAAAGAGAATCCATAATCTGATAACCGTAAACTCCGCTTAGAACTCCCTGTCCTTTGGTAATGGCTCCAAAAAGAATGGGAAGCCAGCAGATGAAAAACAGGGAATGACCAAAAGTCATCCATGGTTTAAAAATTTTCTTTTTCAGGATCATGGTTCCGAAAACCACAAAGAGAAATGCGACAATAAATGAAGCCACCCCAATACTTTCAAAAATAAAAAGGTTACCCAGCCAGTCACCCAGTTTTCCGAAAATGTTTGATGACTGTATACTCTTGTCCAGCATAGTTCCTGCCTGACTCTGATCTGCTTTCCAGTTCATCAGATAAGAGATAAATGACAATGTAAGAACACCGGCAAAAACGATAAACATTAAGCCGAAAAATATGCGGGGTTTTGATAAAATTTTACCTGCTTCAGGTGTCTGAGATGGTTGTTTGGGTAATTTCTTTTCCATAATTTAAGTTTGGCAAATTTAATGTTTTTTTTAGATTTTAGTAATCTTTTAGAAGAAAAGAGCTTTGTTTTTTGTATTCGTATTTTATAGCTGAAAACCTGACTGATAATTAAGATTAAAATATTTTTAAATTTGTTATTTTGAATGATTCAAAATAAGCAAAAACCTTTCTGGAATGATAAAAAACAGCTTTTTTTGCCGTCCTTTCGGTTTATCATCCTTATTTTTGCATGTCAAGTAATATAAAATCATGAAGAAGCTGCAGGATATACTTATTTCCACCAGAACAATGGCTGTTCTACTGCTCGTTTATGCATTTGCCATGGCTTATGCAACTTTTTTAGAAAACGATTATGGTACACCTACCGCAAAGGCATTAATCTATGAAGCCAAATGGTTTGAGCTGATTATGCTTCTGCTTATCCTCAATTTCGTAGGAAATATAGGAAGATACAGACTTTGGAGAAGAGAAAAATGGCCTGTCTTGGTTTTTCACCTTTCTTTCATTTTTATTTTTATCGGGGGAGCTATTACAAGATATATCAGCTTTGAAGGACAAATGAGCATCAGAGAAGGGCAGACTTCCAACGAAATTGTAACGGATAAGCATTTTTTTAAAATTAAAATTGAAGAAAACGGTGAGACTCTTGATTATCAGGATGTACCATATCTGATGTCTCCGCTGCATAAAGATTTTAAGGCAACGTATGATTTTAAAGGAAAAAAAATCAAAGTAGTAACGCTTGATTACGTTCAGAGAAAAAAAGACAGTCTGGTTGCAGATCCTAATGGTGCAGAATATCTTCATTTAGTATCTACTGCAGAAACAGGAAGGCAGAATATTTACATTAAATCAGGAGAGACAAAATCAATCAATGGGACTTTGGTTACTTTCAACAGAGCTATTGACGGTGCAGTAGAATTTAAACAGGAAAACGGACAGATTTTAATTAAAACTCCTGTAGATGCTGCTTATATGACCATGGCAACGCAGGCAACCGGAAATACTGCCAAAGATCAGTATCAGCCTTTGGTTTTGAGAAGTTTATACACAATTAACGAATTAAAGCTTGTAGTTCCTGAAGGTTTAAGAAAAGGAAAACTGATGGCTTTTGAAGGTGATAAAAAGAAAGATCAGAATGTTCCTGATGCAATGACGATAGAAATTGAAGGTCCGAAAACCAAACAAACTGTTGAGCTTTTTGTAGAAAGAGGAAACCCGAATGCATACAAGCAGATTGCAATGGATGGGTTGAATATTATGGTAGGTTTTGGTCCTAAAATTTACAACACTCCTTTTACGTTGAAGCTGGACGATTTCGTAATGGAAACTTATCCCGGAAGTTCTTCTCCGAGTGCCTATGAAAGCCATGTGAAAATTATTGACGAAGGAAAGCAGATTCCATATAAAATTTATATGAATAATGTTTTGAATTATAAAGGTTACCGTTTCTTTCAGGCAAGTTATACGCCGGACAGAATGGGAACTTTACTTTCAGTGAATCATGATTATTGGGGAACTTTGATTTCTTATATTGGATATGCATTTTTATTCGGAGGAATGTTTGTAATGTTTTTCTGGAAAGGAACACATTTCTGGAAGCTTAATAAAATGCTGAAAGACATTAACAAGAAAAGAACAGCGATGGTTCTTCTGCTTTTATTAAGTCTGAATTTCAATGCACAAAAAATTGAAACACACGGAACATCCGACGGAAGCAGAGAACATATTCATACAGAAGGGGATGGTCATGATCATGCTCCTGCTCCTGAAAAAGTTACATCGGAAAGCAGACCGCAACAAAATTCTGTAGCCGCTCCGCTTTCAAAAATGAGAATTATTTCGCCGGACGAGATTATATCGAAAAATAAAATCAGCAGAGAACATGCGGATAAATTCGGTTATCTTTTAGTGCAGAATTATGAAGGCAGAATAGTTCCTATTAACACACAGGCTTTAGATGTTTTAAGAAAATTATATAAAAAAGATAAGTTTAAAGGAAGTGACGGAAATTATTTGACAGCTGAACAATGGTTTCTGTCAATCAATACAGATACTCCGAGCTGGACGATGGTTCCTTTAATTAAAGTAGATGCAAAAGGAGGTAAGGAACTTTTGAGAAAAACAAAAGCCAATGAAGATGGTTACACTACTTTAATGAGTCTTTTTCCTGCAGATGCCAACGGAAATCTTACCTATATTTTGGATGAAGACTACAATACAGCGTTTCGCAAAAAACCTGCAGAGCAGTCAGAATATGACAAACAGGTGATCAAACTCAACGAAAGAGTACAAATTTTTAATGAATTTTTCAGTGGTCAGTTTTTAAGAATTGTTCCTGTGAAAAATGATCCAAACCATACTTGGCATTCGTGGCTTGATCAAAAAATGGAACCTGATATGGAATCCCAGAAAGTGATGGGACCTTATTTTGCAGAGGCACTTCAGGCACAGAATACAGGAAATTGGGCAAAAGCTGATATTGAACTAAAAAACCTTTCTGATTTTCAGCAAAAATGGGGAAAAGCAGTTGTACCGTCTCAGTCGAAAGTTGATCTGGAAGTTTTTATGAATAAAGCTGACATCAACTTTAAGCTTTTAATTTTTTATACGATCATTGGCGGTTTGCTTTTTATTTTAGGTTTTGTAGAATTATTCAAGCCTAATAAAATTTTAAACAGAATTATCAAGGCGATTATTTATATTGGAGTTGTAGGCTATATCTGTCATTTCTTCGGATTAGTAGGAAGATGGTATATTTCAGGTCATGCTCCTTGGAGTAATGGTTACGAAGCTATCATATTTATTTCCTGGGTTGGTATTTCTGCCGGACTGATATTCTATTTTGGATTCGGAAGATACAGTCCTTGGCAATTAGAAAACAATACAATGCATTTAACAGCTAGATTATTTGGAGCTACAAATACTTCCAATGCATTAATTCCTGCAGCCGGTTTTATGGTGGCTGTTATTATGATGGGATTTGCTCATGGAGGTTCTGCTCTTGATCCGCAAATTACCCCATTGGTTCCGGTTCTTAAATCGTATTGGCTAATTGTACACGTTGCCATTATTGTATCAAGTTATGGTTTCTTTGCGCTGTCGATGATTATAGCTGTGATTTCATTGATATTCTATATCATTACAGATAAAAAGCAATTCAAACTGCACAATGATTCTACTCTGAAAGAATTGGCAATTGTTTCTGAAATGTCTTTAACAATTGGTCTGTTTGCATTAACTGTCGGAAACTTTTTAGGCGGAATCTGGGCAAACGAATCCTGGGGAAGATATTGGAGCTGGGATCCGAAAGAAACATGGGCATTTATCTCGATCATGGTGTATGCATTTGTTTTACACATGAGATTGGTTCCTGGATTAAGAAGCAGATGGGCATTTCACGTAGCGACAATGTTTGCATTCTGCTCAATGGTAATGACGTATTTTGGGGTGAATTATTACTTAAGCGGACTCCATTCTTACGCAGCAGGAGATCCTGTTCCGATTCCTGTTTGGGTTTATATTGGTTTGGCAATAATGCTTACATTATCTATTGTCTCTTACGTTAAATTTGTTTCTTTAAAGAAAAAATAAATTTAGTTATAGTATAAATAGAATCCCGAAAGTAATTTTTCGGGATTTTTTATTTCAAAAAAATAAATTTATATTTGTTTTTTATATATCTTTATGATATCAAAATAATATCAATTTAAAATTAACACTATGGAAAAAGTTTTAAAACCTATGTCTGGCTATTTGGTACTTATTATCAGTCTGCTTTTGCTGGCTTTTTGTATTTATCTGTTCGTTCTCGGGGTAGATGATAGGGTAGACAATAATGTTACTTATCTTATTATTTCGTTTGCGTGTTTTGCTGTTACATTTTTTTTCATGAAAGGGTTGATGATTATTCAGCCTAATCATTCAAGAGTATTGAATTTTTTCGGAAAATATGTAGGAACAGTGAAAGAAAATGGTTTGTTTTTCATCAACCCGCTATACTCTTCACAAAAAATGTCTCTCCGTTCTGAAAATTTGCAGGGACAGACGCTTAAGGTGAACGATAAAATGGGAAATCCTATCGAAATTGCTGTTGTTATGGTCTGGAAAGTTGGAGACACTTACAAAGCTGCTTTTGATGTTGAAAGGTATACAGATTTTGTAAAAATGCAGAGCGAAGCAGCAGTTCGTCATTTGGCAATGAGTTTTCCTTATGACAATTTGGAAGACGATCATGCGCCGATAACTTTAAGGGAAGGTGGCGATAAAATCAATTCGATTCTTGAGCAGGAACTTACCGACAGATTATCCAAAGCGGGTATCATCATCCAGGAAGCCAGAATTTCACATTTGGCTTATGCATCCGAAATTGCAGGAGCAATGCTTCAGAGACAGCAGGCAACAGCAATTGTTTCAGCCAGAACTAAAATTGTAGAAGGAGCTGTAGGAATGGTAGATTTAGCTTTAAAGAAACTCTCGGAAGAAAATATTGTAGAACTGGATGATGAAAGAAAAGCAGCAATGGTAAGCAATCTTATGGTAGTTCTATGCGGTGAAAAAGCAGCAACCCCAATTTTAAACGCTGGAACATTATATAATTAAGGTAATTTTGAGGCTAAGAATTAATAACAAGCATAGGTCTTTGAGTGAAATCGAAGATTCGATGTAATCAAACGCCTTTTCAAACTTAAAAACAGACAGATTATAAAAAATCTTTGCGCCTTTGGGTTAAAAACAAAAAGCAATAAGAAAAACCAAGCAATAAATGAAATCAGAAAAAGCCCAAAATTCGTCAGAAAATAAAACAAAAAAATCCTTTGTGATAAGAATTGACGAATCTACCTATAAGCTTCTGGAAAAATGGGCGAATGACGAATTCAGGAGTGTAAACGGTCAGATTGAATTTCTACTAAATCAGAATCTGATCAATTCAGGAAGAAAGAAAAAAGAATAAATAGAATTAAATATTAGTACAGCAGAGATTTTTCTCTGCTTTTTTTAATCCAGACAGCTTTTGAGACTATCGGCTCCAAAATAAAAAATTACCAGCCAAACCAAACCTTTTATGGTGAAAAATGCCAATCCTGCCCATCCGACACGTTTAAACCACTTCTTAAATTTGGATTCTTTTTCCTGTGAATTTTCCATTTTTAAATTTTTTACTCTTACAAAGATAACCATGTTTATAATTAGTCCAAATAAAATAAGCCTGAAAATTAAAATTTTTCTGTTGGATAATATTTTTTTATCTTAGGCGAAACGAAAAGTTAAAATTGTATGTCTAAAAAAGCCAAAGATTTCGGAATTGAAAAATCATTAAAAAATTTAGGAATCAAAGATGAAAATAAAGGAACTTCTACCGGAGGAAAGTTTTTTGCATCAGGAAAATCTATCGAAAGTTATTCTCCGGCAGACGGAAAGCTTATTGCTAAAGTAAAGCTGTCGGGAGAAAAAGATTATGACAAAGTAATAGAATCTGCACAGAAAGCATTTGTAGAGTTCAGAATGATTCCGGCTCCGAAAAGAGGAGAAATTGTAAGACAATTAGGATTAAAACTTAGAGAATATAAAGACGACCTCGGTAAACTGGTTTCCTATGAAATGGGAAAATCTTTACAGGAAGGTTTGGGAGAAGTACAGGAAATGATAGATATCTGCGATTTTGCAGTCGGTCTTTCCAGACAGCTTCACGGTTATACAATGCACTCGGAAAGACCGGGACACAGAATGTATGAGCAGTATCATCCTCTCGGAATTGTGGGAATTATCACTGCATTCAACTTTCCGGTGGCAGTTTGGGCGTGGAATACCGCTTTAGCCTGGATTTGTGGAAACGTCACCATCTGGAAGCCTTCGGAAAAAACTCCGCTTTGTGCTATTGCCTGTCAAAACATAATGAATGAAGTTCTAAAGGATAATGATCTTTCTGAAGGAATTTCGAGTGTTTTGGTTGCAGATCACGAAATCGGACAAAAACTGGTAGATGACAAGAGAGTTGCGTTGATCTCATTTACGGGTTCAACAAGAGTGGGAAGAATGGTTTCTGCTAAGGTAGCTGAAAGATTTGGAAAATCGATTTTGGAATTGGGCGGAAACAATGCAATCATTATTTCTAAAGATGCAGATTTGGATATGTCAATTATTGGAGCAGTATTCGGAGCTGTGGGAACTGCAGGACAAAGATGTACTTCTACAAGAAGGCTGATTATCCACGAAAGCGTTTATGATGAGGTTAAAAACCGTTTGGTGAAAGCTTATGGACAACTGAAAATAGGAAATCCTCTGGATGAAAGTAACCATGTAGGTCCGCTGATTGATACTGATGCAGTAAAACAATATGAACAAGCCATAGAAAAATGCAAATCTGAGGGCGGAAATTTCATTGTGGAAGGCGGTGTTTTATCCGGAAAAAATTACGAATCAGGCTGTTACGTAAAGCCTTGCATTGCTGAGGTTGAAAATTCTTACGAAATTGTTCAGCACGAAACTTTTGCACCAATTTTATATTTAATCAAATATTCAGGTCTTGATGAAGCGATTGCCATTCAGAATGATGTGCCACAAGGTTTGTCATCAGCAATCATGACTCAGAATCTGAGAGAAGCAGAGCTTTTTCTTTCACATGCCGGATCAGATTGCGGAATTGCCAATGTGAATATAGGAACTTCCGGTGCTGAGATTGGTGGTGCTTTTGGTGGTGAAAAAGAAACAGGTGGAGGTAGAGAATCAGGTTCTGATGTATGGAAATATTACATGAGAAGACAGACCAATACCATCAATTATACAACCAATCTTCCTTTAGCACAGGGAATTAAGTTTGATTTATAATTTTCAATTTAAACTTGAGTTTTTCAGGGATTTAATTGGTGTTTTATTAGTTTAAATCTTTGAATTTTTTTAATCTTTCAATCACAGTTATATGGACAATACACTTGAAATTCAAACAAATAAAGTAAAAGAAACGGTAGGAAGACACGTGTTAGCAGACGGGTTTGACTTTGTAATGGATATTGAAAATTCTCACGGATCATGGATTCATGATTCACTTTCAGGAAAAAATTTCCTGGATATGTTCTCTATGTTTGGCTCCGGTTCTATCGGTTACAATCATCCATATCTGCTTGAAAAGGCAGAATGGCTGGGAAAAATGGCAGTGAACAAACCCACTTTGGCAGATGTTTATCCCAAAGAATATGCTCAGTTTATTGAGGTTTTCGAAAGGGTAGTAATGCCCAAAGAACTTCAGTATGCTTTTTTTATTGAAGGCGGAGCTTTGGCAGTAGAAAACGCTATGAAAGCATGCTTTGACTGGAAAACAAGAAAAAACTTTGAAAAAGATCTTGATATAGAAGCCGGAATCTGCATTCATTTCAGACAGGCTTTTCACGGAAGAAGCGGTTATACTTTAAGCTTAACCAATACTTCTGATCCTAGAAAGTATCAGTATTTCCCAATGTTTGAATGGCCAAGAATCCTAAATCCTAAATTGCATTTTCCGATTACAGAAGAAAATTTACAGGAAACTATTAAAAATGAAAATTTAGCTTTGATACAGATCACAGAAGCTATTCTTGCCAATCCTAATCAGGTTGCCTGCATTATCATTGAGCCTATACAGGCGGAAGGTGGAGACAACCACTTCAGAGACGAGTTCTTTCAGGGGTTAAGAAATATTTGTGATGAGCACGAAGTTTTGCTGATTTTTGACGAAGTACAGACAGGAATAGGAATTACCGGGAAAATGTGGGCATTTGAACATTTCAGCGTGAGACCGGATATTATTTCTTTTGGTAAAAAAACGCAGGTTTGTGGAGTTTTGGCTAATAAGGAAAAATTCGACGAAATTTCAAACAATGTATTCAGAGAAAGTTCCAGAATCAATTCTACATTCGGAGGAAACTTTATTGATATGCTTCGTTTTCAACTTGTAATGGAAGTTATTGAAAAAGAAAATCTTCTAGAAAATGCTGAAACTGTAGGAGAGTACCTTTTGGAAGGTCTGCAGAATTTAGCTCAGAAATATCCGGAGAAATTGTCTAATCCTAGAGGAAAAGGTTTGATGTGTGCTGTAGATTTGCCTTCAGGAGCGCAGAGAGATCATCTGAGAAATATTTTATACAATGATCACCTGATTATTCTTGCGTGTGGAGACCAGTCAATACGTTTCAGACCACATCTTAACGTGACAAAAGAAGAAATTCAGATCGCTTTAGATAAAATTGAAAATAATATTAATAAAATTTAAAACTCTGTAATTTGGAATTTTAAATTAAAATTTCTATATTTAGATACTCAAAATGTAAAGAATATGGACAGAAATACTAGAGTATCAGTTTTTGAAAGTGATAAACCCGCTGAAATACAGTTGATTAAATCTAAATTGGATGATGCCCAGATTGCCAATGATGTGGAAAACAATTATTTGACATTTACAACTACTCCTACTGCAACTACTCTTAAAGTGATGGTTGATTTACAGGACGAAAAAAAAGCATTTGAAATTATTGATGCTTATCTTCAGCAAAACGAAAATTAATTAAAACAATTTCATAATTTTAAATTTTACTACTTCAGAAACCGAAAGTTAATTTTTTAGCTTTCGGTTTTTTATGAATAAAAATTAATGAAGATTTTGGCATTGATTATGATATTTTGAATTTTAAAGACTTTAATAAAAAATCTTTATGACTGATAATAATGAAATTCATTTCAGAGAAGCAAACTCTGAAGACAGAGACAGTATCTGGGAAATTATCCAACAGGCTATAGACAGAAGAAAAAAAGATGGAAGCTCCCAATGGCAGAATGGCTATCCTAATCTTGGTACTATTGAAAGTGATATTTCTAAAAATTTTGGCTACGTATTAACCGTTGATGGCAGAATTGCTGTTTATACTGCAATTATTAAGAATGACGAACCTGCATACAGCAATATTGACGGTAAATGGTTGAGTGACGGAGAATTTGTTGTTATACATAGAGTTGCAGTTCATAATGATTTTTCAGGAAAAGGATTGGTAAAAGTTTTATTTGATAAAATTGAAGATTTCACAGCATCTTGCGGAATTCAGAGTGTGAAAGTCGATACCAATTTTGATAATGCTGCAATGCTCAAAATTTTAGAATCTAAAGGCTATACCTATTGCGGAGAGGTATTTTTATCAGGAGGTGTTCGCAAAGCTTTCGAGAAGATTATTTTTTAAAGCAAAAGTTAAATTACATTTCATTGATTCTTATAGAAGCGAATTATTTATAAACTCTATCAGGTTTGTTCGTTTTGTTCCGAACTAATTGATAATTTTGAAAAAAATATGATTGATGAATCAAACATTAAAGGTAGATAAGAAAATTTTTCAGGATGCCGTAAAATTTTACGGAACTGTCCTCAATCTGCCGCCATTAGCGTCCAAAATATATTCCTACCTCATTTTCGATTTTGATAAGGTGGGAATTACTTTTGATGAATTTGTAGAGGTTTTTTCGGCAAGTAAAAGTTCTGTATCTACGAGCGTAAGCCTTCTTCTCAACCTTCAGCTGATAGTTGACATCAATAAGATGGACGAGCGTAAAAGATATTTTTTCGCTAATGATGATTACAAAAGAATAAGGTTCGAAAAAATTGTTCAGAAAATGAAAGATGAACTTAAACTGATGGATGATTTGAAAAACTTCAGAGGAAATGAAAATAAAGATGCAGAAGAAAGAAATGAAGCTTATAAAGCACTTTTAAATAAAAGTATAATTACAATTCAGGAATCTCTTAATAAACTATGATATGACAAATAAGCTTATACTATTTTCTGCGGGAGCATTATTGCTTACTGCCTGCAAAGAAGAAGCTCCAAAACAGGATGGTCCTAAACCCTATCCTGTAGTTTCTGTAGAAAATAAAAATATAGTGGGCTATGATACGTTCCCGGCGACTATTCAGGGAAGAATAAATAATGATGTAAGAGCTAAAATTCAAGGCTATATTACTCAGGTTTTAGTAGATGAAGGGCAGTATGTGACTAAAGGACAGCCATTGTTCCGGCTTGAAACCAATATTCTGACCGAAAATGCAGCAGCCTCCAAAGCAGGTATTGCCGCTGCAGAATCCAGCATTGCAGCAGCCAGGGCTCAGGTAAGTGCTGCAGAAGTAGAAGTAAATAAACTAAAACCTTTAGTACAGAAAAATATTATCAGCAATGTGCAGCTTCAGACCGCTCAGGCAAATCTTGCACAGGCACAGGCAGGATTACAGCAGGCAGTCGCAGCAAGAAAACAGGCGGTTGCTAACTATAAGGGTGTAGAAGCCAATATTGATTATTCTGTGATACGTGCGCCAATTTCAGGAGTGATTGGTAAATTACCTTTAAAAGTGGGAAGCTTAGTAGGTCCAACAGATCAGACTCCGCTTACAACTATTTCAGATACATCCGAAATTTTCGCTTATTTTTCTATGAATGAAAAATCTTATTTTGATTTTCTGGAAAAATCTGTTGGCGCAAATCTCCCTGAAAAAATTAAAAATCTGCCGATGGTAGAACTTCAGCTTGCCAACGGAAGCATTTATCCTGAAAAAGGAAAAATTGAAGCTATAACAGGCTCTATTGATGAAACTACCGGAACCATTCAGTTTAGGGTTGTATTCAAAAATGCGCAAAAGCTTTTAAGCAACGGAAACAGCGGAACCATCAGATTCCCTAAAAACTTTGACAATGTTTTGGTTGTTCCGGAAAGTGCTACCTACGAACAGCAGGGTATTGTTTATGTTTATAAAGTAGATAAAGATACTGCTAAAAATGTTGTGGTGAATGTGATTGACAGGATTGATAATTTGGCACTCATCAAAGATGGAGTAAAACCAGGTGATAAAGTAGTGGCACAAGGTACGGGAAGTCTCAAAAATGGAACTCCGGTGAAACCTCAGCCGACCACAACCGATGAAGTCGTAAAATCTATAAAACCGAAATTCTAAAATGATAAAGAACTTTATTAACAGACCGGTTTTATCCACAGTAATCTCCATTATGATTGTCATTCTCGGAGTTTTGGGACTCACCGCTCTGCCTGTTACACAATATCCTGATATTGCTCCCCCCACAGTAAGTGTCCGTGCAAACTATACGGGTGCCAATGCGGAAACGGTTATGAAAAGCGTGGTGGTTCCTTTAGAAGAGCAGATCAATGGTGTGGAAGGAATGGATTATATTACCTCAACGGCAGGAAACGATGGGTCAGCACAGATTCAGGTGTTTTTTAAACAGGGAATAGACCCTGATATTGCTGCGGTGAATGTTCAGAATCGTGTTTCAAGAGCAAGCCCGTTGCTTCCTAGCGAGGTTACCCGTGCCGGAGTTGTGACTCAGAAGCAGCAGACCAGTGCATTGATGTATCTTTCTTTTTATTCGGAAAACAAAAATATTGATGATGTTTATCTGCAAAACTTTTTGAATATCAATGTAATTCCGAATTTACAAAGAATTAACGGAGTTGGTGAAGCCAATGTTTTTGGTGGAAAAAATTATTCCATGAGAGTTTGGCTTGATCCTGCAAAATTAGCAGCTTACGGTATTACTCCGTCTGATGTGACAACAGCAATCAATGAGCAGAGTCGTGAAGCAGCGGCAGGTTCTTTAGGACAAAACAGTGGCAGCTCTTTTGAATATATTATAAAATATGTTGGTAAATTCAATGATAAAGAGCAGTATGATAATATCATCATTAAGGCACTTCCCGATGGTCAGAATTTAATGCTGGGAGATGTAGCCAAAGTAGAATTGGGCGGTCTTTCTTATACAGGAGTTGGTGAAAACGGAAATAATCCTTCAATCAGTATGGGTATTTTTCAGACTCCGGGATCCAATGCTCAGGAAATTATCGAAAATATCAAAGCTCAGCTGAAAGCAAATGAAAGCAGTTATCCGGAAGGGGTAAAATATACTTTTAACTTTGATACCAATGAATTTTTGGATGCATCTATAGAAAAAGTAATTCATACTTTAATTGAAGCATTTATATTGGTTTTTATTGTAGTGTATATCTTCTTACAGGATTTCAGATCTACATTAATTCCGGCTATAGCAGTTCCTGTTTCTATTGTGGGAACATTTTTCTTCCTGAATCTTTTCGGATATTCATTAAATCTTCTTACGCTTTTTGCTTTGGTACTGGCAATTGGTATTGTGGTGGATGATGCTATTGTCGTCGTTGAAGCCGTTCACGCCAAAATGGAAAACGGAATTTCCAATTCTAAAAAAGCAACCATTGAAGCGATGGACGAAATTACAGGTGCAATTATATCTATTACACTGGTAATGGCGGCGGTATTTATCCCGGTAACATTTATTACAGGTCCTACCGGAGTTTTTTATCAGCAGTTTGGTATTACGCTTATTATCGCCATCATGATTTCAGCGATTAATGCACTGACTTTAAGCCCGGTTCTATGTTCGCTATTTTTAAAACCTCATGATGCACATCATGAAGACTATAAAAAGAAAAACTTTATTCAGAAGTTCTTTTATAAATTTAATATTGCCTTCAAATCAGCTACAGAGCGTTATGCAAGAGGATTTACGTTTCTTATTAAGCACAAATGGGTAACTTTGGTTATTTTCGGAATAACAGCCGGAATCATTTACTGGACGAGTGCCACGATGAAAAAGGGTTTTGTACCTACAGAAGACAGGGGTATTATTTTTACTGATGTACAACTTCCTCCGGGAGCATCTATGGAGAGAACTTATACTGTACTGAAAACCTTACAAGCTAATGCGCTTAAGATTCCGGGAATACAAAATGTAACTATTTCTACCGGAAGAGGATTGCTTTCAGGAAACGGAAGTAATAACGGTCTTGCCTTTGTAAAGCTTAAGCCTTTTGACGAAAGAAAAGGTGACGGACTTTCCTCTGAAGAAATTACAAAAAAACTTTTCGGACTTACAGGAAAGGTTCCGGATGCAAAAGTAGTTTTCTTCCAGCCTGCAAGTGTGCCGGGCTTTGGTAACAGTGCAGGTTTTGAGATGGTTTTGCTGGATAGGGCAGGAGGAGAATTTGCGGAGTTGGACAATAAGACCAGCGAATTGATTGGGAATTTGATGAAGAGACCTGAAATTGAATTTGCACAGACTTCATTTAATACAAAATATCCTCAGTACCAAATGGAAATCAATGTTCCTTTAGCTAAACAGAAAGGAGTTTCTATTAATTCTATTTTGGAAACTATGCAGGGATATATAGGAGGAGTTTACAGTGCAGATTTCACAAAGTACGGAAAACAATTTAGGGTAATGGTTCAGGCTCTGCCCGAAAACAGAGAAAATGCAGAAAGTCTCAATCAGCTATATATTAAAACAGCACAGGGAGAGATGGCTCCGATTTCGCAGTTTGTAAGTCTCACTAGAACGTACGGACCTCAGTCAGTAGGACGTTACAATTTGTTTACTTCAGTAAAGATTACAGGAGCCAATGCGCCCGGTTACAGTTCTGGAGATGCTATTGCTGCCGTACAGCAGGTTGCTGAAGAAACTCTGGATCAGAATTATTCTGTAGAATTTACGGGATTATCAAGAGAAGAACTCTCCTCCGGCTCACAGACTGCTCTTATTTTTGCTTTAAGTCTGGTTTTTGTTTACTTTATTTTAGCTGCACAATATGAAAGCTACATTCTTCCTTTAGCGGTGGTAATTTCCCTTCCTTTAGGGGTTATGGGAGCATATTTTGGTCAGAAAATTATGGGACTGGAAAACAACATTTATTTTCAGATTGCCTTAATTATGCTTGTAGGATTACTTGCTAAAAATGCTATTTTGATTGTAGAGTTTGCTGTACAGAGAAGGCATCACGGCGAAAGTATTGTCAACTCTGCAATTAACGCTGCTAAAGCGAGATTAAGACCTATTTTGATGACTTCTTTAGCGTTTATTTTTGGTCTGTTGCCTTTAGTTTTAGCAAGCGGAATTGGTGCAGTCGGAAACAGATCCATCGCAACCGGTGCAGCTATAGGTTTATTGATAGGAACTCTTTTGGGAGTATTTGTAATTCCTGTTTTGTACGTGGTTTTCCAGACACTGCAGGAAAAAATTAAGCCTATAAAACAAGAGGACATCAATTTAGCAGAGTAAAAATCTTTAAGATTTAATTAATGAAAAATTTATCTATAATAATAAAAGGAACTGCTTTCTCGGTTTTTACAGTAGCTGTTTTGTCTTCCTGTATGGTAAGAAAAGAATACGAAAGACCTCAGTCTGCAGTTGACGAAAAACTTTTCCGCACAGATATGCTTCCGCAGGACAGTATGAGTATCGCCACTGTTTCATGGAAAGAAATTTTTACAGATCCTATTCTTCAGAAACATATTGACACCGCTTTAGAGAATAATCTTGATGTAAGAATTGCAGTACAGAATATCGTATCAGCAGAAGCATACCTGAAACAGGCTAAAGCAGCTTATGAACCAACCTTATCCGTAGGTCCCAATTATACATTTCAGACCCAGTCAATCAATACGCAGTTTGGGCAGATTATTGGTGAGCGTAGATACATCAATCAGTTTGATATTACAGCAACAATTGGTTGGGAAGCAGATATATGGGAAAGGTTAAAATCTCAGCAAAAAGCACAGCTTGCTACTTATTTGGGAACTTTGGCGGCTCATAAAGCGGTAAAAAGTGATTTGGTAGCATCAGTGGCATCGGCATATTTTCAGCTTTTGACTTTTGATGATCAGAAAAGAATTATTCAGGAAACTATAACAATAAGAGAAAATAATTTAGAAACTACTAAGGCTTTAAAAGAAGCGGGTGTTCTTACGGAAGTTGCAGTACAGCAAAGTCAGGCACTGGTTTACAATGCAAAATCTTTGCTTATTGATATAGATACACAGATTGCACTGTTGGAAAATACAGTGAGTCTTTTGATGGGAATACCTTCTCAGACCATTGAAAGATCTTCATTAGCAGCACAGAAAATTCCCAATAGTTTGGAGATCGGTTTTCCTGCTAATTTATTATCAAACCGTCCGGATGTGATGCAGGCAGAATTCAATCTCATTAATGCGTTCGAGCTGACCAATGCAGCAAGAGCACAGTTTTATCCTGCCTTAAGACTTACCGGAAGCGGAGGAGTGCAGTCAGTTGATATTGATCATCTCTTCAGTGTAAACTCTCTTTTCGCAAATGTGGTAGGAGGATTGGCACAGCCCATTCTGAACAGAAGGCAGATAAAAACCAATTATGAAGTAAGTCAGGCAAACAAAGAAACGGCTTATCTCAATTTCAGAAAAGCAATTTTAAATGCCGGAAAAGAGGTTTCTGATGCCATTAAAGTTTTTTCTGTACAGGATTCTTTCATTGATTTAAAGAAAAAAGAACTGGATTCCTACAGAAAATCCGTTGATTTTTCTCAGGAACTTGTCAATTACGGAATGGCAAATTATCTTGAGGTATTGAATGCAAGTGTAAATTCTTTGAATGCTGAACTTAATATTTCGAATGCAGAGTACAGTAAAATGAAAGCTGCGGTAGATTTGTATCAGGCTTTAGGAGGCGGATGGAAATAAAAAATAGTTAGTTATTGATATATTCAATCTTGTTAAGACGTGTATCGTGTATTCGATGCACGTTTTTGTTTTGAAATCTTAAATTAGCTAAATTGATTTGATAATTATTAAGAAAAAAACAATACTATTGAGCAAAAGTTCTTATTGCAAAAAATTAAAAAAAATTTGCAAATCTGCGATAAATACTTACATTTGCAAAGTTATTAAGAAATAGTCGGGGAATTAGCTCATCTGGCTAGAGCGTTAGACTGGCAGTCTAAAGGTGACGGGTTCGATCCCCGTATTCTCCACTTAAATCAATATTCAAGCCTTCCGTTTTGGAAGGCTTTTCATTTATTTCAATATTTGGAATTAAAACTGTATATCTTCTATATCTTAAATGAATTTTGTTTACCGTATTCTAACACAAATTACAGTAAAAAATACATCATAATAGTGCTTCACCATATTTTTTTAAAATCTGACAGTAAAATGAAAAACTATAAAATTAAATTGATATATTTGTCCAATTCAAAAATGCGCACAGATAGACAGAATTTTGAAAATGATATTTAAAATTTTAAAGGTGTTTTTGAAAATAAATTGAATAATTAAACATATTTCATAAACTATTGCAAACTATGAAGAAACTTTTTCTCCTTTTTTTGACTACTTTTTTACTGATTGGCTGTAGTACAAACGACGAAACAATTTATGATTATATCGGAACCTGGTCAGGAACATACGAAGGAACCCAGAAAGGACTTTGGAACTTCGTAGTAGCCAGCGATGGAAAAGTAACAGGAACCATGTATTCTGAAAGTACAAATGAGAATTACAATATTTCCGGTTTCTTAAATAATTCGGGACAGCTGACAGCAGAATTGGTTTTACCAGCTGACGGACAGTTTTCAGGAACATTAACTCTGGACAAAACTGCCACAGGAACTTGGGTAAATGAATCTCCAACTCCCGCAAGATCTGGAACCTGGAAAGGAACAAAAGATAAAAAATAGAAAACTGATTATATATCTGATCGCCTGACAATTTATTGCAGGCGATTTTTTTTACACAAAACCCATTTTTGTGATTTTACCGTGTTTTCTGAAACACACAAAATGCAGAACCTCTTCATCATTAAAATGATTTTCAAAATTAACTTCGTACTGATTTTCTTGTAATTTAATATTTTCCTTAAAAGATTCTGAAGTATAATTATTGTAATCTATTTTTATGGTTACAATATCCATCTCATCCGCATCTGTTTCTTTGCCAAAGCTGAGGTTTTTATCCCATAAACCAAGATAAATTTGTGTATTCTGAGGTGCTGCAGGGATATTTCCAAACTGAAATTGCTGTAATAAACTTTTTCCTGAATTAGTTTTTAAACCTGCCTTCACCGTTCGGTTTCCTTTCTCTGAAGCTATATCGCTGTCTTTGATGCCGGTCATCGTTTTTGCAAACCTCTGATAGAGGAGAGCATCTTGTGCTTCTGCAATATATTCAGCAAGACAGATGCGTATCGCTTTTCCTACTTTGGAGCAATGTCCGAATTCAGAACTGTTTTGCCTTACTTTTTCGTAGCTGGGACTTTTTTTATAAGCCGTCTTGTTGAAGCCGCTTTTTCTGCGGACAATATTCTTGCCGTTAAGATTATAGAAAACAAGATCTCCTATTGTTCCGTTAAGTTTAATGAAGCTTTCGTATGTAGCCATGATGAATATAATTCTGCGAATTTAAGAATAATTTAGTTTATAATAAATATTATAATATAGTTTATATATAGTTGTAGTATAGTTATTGTATAGTTTAAAATTTTAAACTATATTTGCTTTCATTAAATAGGTAACTGATTTTCAAATCACTATGCGACAGTTTATTTCTAAAAAAGATTTATTTAAATTTTTATCATTGGTGTTAATTTTTTCGGTTTTTTTAATTTCTTGTGGAAGTTCTAAAAGCGCGACATCTTCGAAAAGCTCCAAAACAAGTTCTGTAAAAAAAGAAAATACCAGAATGTTGCTTTCAGAATTTGAAGGGAAAATTTCTGGATCTGTAAAAGAGCTTTTGAAAGATGCTGAGAAATATCTGGGAGCGCCCTATAAATTTGGCGGAAATACATCTGAAGGATTTGATTGCTCGGGTTTTGCCGTAAAAGTTTTTCAGGAAAATAATTTTCAGCTTCCCAGAAGATCTGCAGATCAGGCTTTGGCAGGAAAATCTATCAAAATAGAAACGGTAAAACCTGGTGATTTGCTTTTCTTTGCTACATCAGGTGGAACCCGTGTTTCGCATGTAGGAATCGTTCATACCATTGAAAAAGATGGAGAGATAAAATTTATACATGCTTCCACTTCAAAAGGGGTCATTATTTCTTCTCTCAGCGAAAATTACTGGAACAAAGCATATTTGCATGCACAGAGAGTTTTATAGACTCTTTTTTTATTTCAAGACATCTTTCTTATTTCCATTTTATATTGTGAGCAAACTCTCTCTTTAAGCTAAACTTTTGTATCTTTGAGGGCATTTATTTTAACAAAATTTAAACATCATTATGTCATTACAGCAAACTATTGAAAATATTTGGGATAACAGAGAACTATTGCAGAACGAAGACAGCCAGAAAGCGATCAGAGAAGTGATTTCTTTGGTAGATAAAGGTGATCTTCGTACAGCAGAGCCTACAGAAAACGGATGGCAGGTAAACGAATGGGTAAAGAAAGCTGTTGTGATGTATTTTCCGATACAGAAAATGGAAACTATTGAAGTGGGACCGTTTGAATTTCATGATAAAATGCCTTTGAAGAGAGGATATGCCGAAAAAGGAGTAAGAGTAGTTCCGCATGCAGTTGCGAGAGAGGGAGCTTATATTGCGCCGGGTGTGATTATGATGCCGTCTTATGTAAATATTGGTGCTTATGTAGATTCTGGAACTATGGTTGATACTTGGGCAACGGTAGGAAGCTGTGCACAAATCGGTAAAAATGTTCATTTAAGTGGTGGTGTTGGTATTGGTGGCGTTCTGGAGCCGCTTCAGGCTGCACCCGTTATCATTGAAGATGATTGCTTTGTAGGGTCAAGATGTATCGTTGTAGAAGGAGTTCATGTGGAGAAAGAGGCTGTTTTAGGAGCTAATGTTGTTTTAACGGCATCTACGAAAATTATTGATGTTACAGGCGAAACTCCGGTTGAAATCAAAGGAAGGGTTCCTGCCCGTTCGGTAGTAATCCCGGGAAGTTATACCAAAAAATTTCCTGCCGGAGAATATCAGGTTCCGTGTGCATTAATTATAGGAAAAAGAAAAGAGTCAACCGATAAAAAAACTTCTCTGAATGATGCATTGAGAGAAAATAATGTAGCGGTTTAAATTTTTGCAGATGGCAATTCCGAAACAGATATTTCAGACATTTAAAACAGATAAGCTTCCCTGGCTTACAAAATTTCATATTAAAAGAATGCTCAGAAAAAACCCTGAGTATGCTTATCATTTTTATGATGATAACAGAATTCAGGCATTCTTTAAAGATGAGTTTCCGCCTGAATATCTGAAATCTTACAACAGACTCACGATTGGAGCTGCCAAAGCGGATTTTTTCAGATATGCCATTCTTTACAAAAAAGGAGGAGTTTATTTAGATATAGACAGCGGAATCAATATTCCTCTGCGAAATCTGATTCGGGAGGATGATGTGGCTCTGGTCACCGATGAAATTCCGCCTACATATTATGTACAATGGGGTCTGGTGTATGAAGCCGGACACCCGTTTTTACAGAAAACTTTAGAAAATATTCTTGATAACATCAGGAATAATCCTTATCCTCATAATGTCCACAAAACTACAGGACCAACAGTTTATACAGAATCTATCAAACAGTGTCTTTCTGAAAATCCGGATATTCCGCACCGTTTTTTAGCACCTCACTATGAAAATAAAATGGTGTTTAAATACAAACTCGGGAAGTTTTTTTTGTACAGTAAAAAATCTGAACACTGGAAAAGAAAGCAACTTACACAAAATATTATAAAACCAGAGGATGAAGATAGCATTTGATGCCAAAAGATTTTTTCACAATACCTCAGGTTTAGGAAACTATTCCCGTGATCTGGTAAGAATTCTAGTAAAATATTTTCCTGAAAACGAATACATTCTGCTTAATAAAAAAAAGTCGGAAAGAGGATCTGATATTTTAGAAAATCCCAACGTTCATTTTGTGGAAACTTCAAAGGGAACAATGTCCCGACAGTTTAAAATGGGGAAGGACACCCAAAAACAGAACGCCGATATTTTTCATGGGTTATCTGGCGAATTGCCTTTAAAATGGGATAAAAAACCCATCAAAAAAATTGTCACCATTCACGACCTTATTTTTAAGAGATATCCGCAATATTATTCCTTTTTCGACCGTAAAATTCACTTCTGGAAATTCAGGCAAGCTGCAAATTCTGCCGACAAAATCATTGCCATTTCAGAACAGACCAAGCGAGATATTATTCATTTCTTAAAAGTTCCCGAATCGAAGATTGAAGTCATTTATCAGGGATGCCACAACGCTTTTAAAGAACAGCAGTCCGAAGAATTCATTCAGAAAACCAGAGAAAAATACAGTCTTCCGGAAAGATTCATTCTCAATGTCGGAACTATAGAAGAACGTAAAAATCTTCTCAATGTGGTAAAAGCATTAAAAGACACAAATATTCCATTGGTGGTTGTCGGCAAAAAAACAAAATACTTCAGGAAAGTAGAACAGTTTGTTCAGCAGCATAAAATCAGAGTGCAGTTTCTCGAAGGAGTTTCCATGGATGAACTCGCTACAATCTACAAACTTGCCAATATTTTCGTTTATCCAAGCTTTTTCGAAGGTTTCGGAATTCCTGTCATAGAAGCACTATTTTCGAAAACAGTAGTTATTACAAGCAATACAAGCTGTCTTCCCGAAGCGGGCGGACCCGATTCCGTTTATGTAGATCCGAAAAATCATCTTGATATTCAGTCTAAAATTAAATTTTTATGGGAAAATGAATCCGAACGTAAACGTCGTGCTGATAAGGGTTTTGAGTTTGTTCAGAAGTTTAATGACGAACCGATTGCAAATAATCTGATGAATCTTTACCAAAAAATTATTTCTTAAATTTTTTGGCAGTTTAAAAATAAGTTCTACATTTGTACCACAATTTTCAACAATGAAACCGAATTTTTTAACAGTACATCATTATCATCATCTCTGCTAAGACGGGATTGATTGATATGTACGTATGTTAAAAATCAAAATAATTAAAACCGTCTGAGTAAACAGGCGGTTTTTTGTTTCTAAATTCATCCCGGGCAATTTATTTCCAAACCATCTTTTTACTCAGGCACAACAAAAAAGTGAAATGAGTAAATTAAAAATAGCCATACAGAAAAGCGGTCGTCTTTACGAAGAATCTCTTCAGCTCTTAAAAGACTGCGGTATTTTCGTTAACAACGGAAAAGACCAGCTAAAAGTTTCCGTAGAAAATTTCCCGATGGAAATCATGTATCTCAGAAATTCGGATATTCCTCAGTATCTGGAAGACGGAGTGGTGGATGTTGCCATTGTAGGAGAAAATCTTCTGGTAGAAAAACAGAAAAAAATTGAAATCGTTCAGCCTTTAGGATTTTCAAAATGCAGAGTTTCTCTGGCTGTTCCGAAAGAAATTGAAACCGATGACATCGCCTATTTTCAGGGAAAAAAAATAGCCACCTCTTATCCGAATACCCTGAAAAACTTTTTGGATAACAACAATATTTCAGCAGACATTCACATTATTTCAGGCTCTGTGGAAATCGCACCGAACATTGGACTTGCCGACGGAATCTGCGATATTGTAAGCTCAGGAAGTACCCTCTTCAAAAACGGATTAAGAGAAACCGTTACTATTCTTACTTCTGAAGCCGTTTTGGCAAAAACATTCAGACTGGATGAAGAAAAAACCAAAATTCTTGAAAAATTTCTCTTCAGAATTAAAGCCGTTCTTAAAGCAAAAAATTCAAAATATATTCTCATGAACGTTCCGAACGACAAGATCGGAGAAGTTTCAAAAGCACTTCCTGTGCTGAAAAGTCCTACGGTGATTCCTTTGGCGGAAGAAGGATGGAGCAGCATTCATTCCGTAATAGACGAAGCGCGTTTCTGGGAAGTGATTGATGAACTGAAAGACAAAGGAGCGCAGGATATTTTAATAATTCCAATCGATAAAATGGTGATATAATATGCAGATAGAAAGATATCCTGAAAGGGAAAAATGGTCTGAATTAACAAAAAGACCCGTTATAAAAAGAGAACGATTAACAGAAATCGTTGCCGGAATTTTCGATGAAGTAAAGAACAGCGGAGATCAGGCGTTGATTGATTTTGCTAAAAAATTTGATTCCGCAGAAATAAACAATATTAAAGTTTCTGAAGAAGAAATTGAAACCGCTGAAAATCTGATCAGTGAAGAACTGAAAACAGCCATTCAGGAAGCAAAATCTAATATTACCAAGTTTCACGGCTCACAAATTCCGACTGTCGAAAAAACAGAAACGACAAAAGGAGTGGTTTGCTGGAGAGAAAACCGAGCGATTGAAAAAGTAGGAATTTATATTCCGGGAGGAACAGCTCCGTTGTTTTCTACGGTTTTAATGCTTGCCATTCCGGCTCAGTTAGCGGGTTGCAAAGAAATTATTCTCTGTACGCCGCCTGATAAAAACGGCAATGTAAATCCTGCCATTTTATATACGGCAAAATTGTGCGGAGTAACGCAGATTTTCAAGACGGGAGGCGCTCAGGCGATTGCAGCAATGACTTTCGGAACCGAAAGTATTCCGAATGTCTACAAGATTTTCGGTCCAGGAAATCAGTATGTTGTTGCCGCTAAAGAATATGCGCAAAACTATAATATTGCGATCGATATGCCTGCCGGACCGAGTGAAGTTCTTGTGATTGCTGATGAAAAGGCGGTTCCTGAATTCTGTGCAGCTGATTTGCTTTCTCAGGCAGAACACGGAAGCGACAGTCAGGTGATTTTCCTTTCCACAGACAAGAAAATTCTTAATGAAACCCTTCTGGAAACCCAAAAACAGCTTGAAGCACTTCCAAGAAATGAAATGGCAGCAGAATCTTTAAAAAACAGCCACTTTATTTTACTGAATTCAATAGATGAAGCTTTGGAATTCAGTAATTTGTATGCTCCGGAACACTTGATTTTAGCCGTTAATGATTATGAAAAGTATATCCCGAAAATTCAGAATGCTGGTTCTGTGTTCTTAGGAAATTATTCATGCGAGAGTGCAGGAGATTACGCGAGCGGAACCAATCACACACTTCCGACGAACGGTTTTGCAAAAAATTACAGTGGTATTTCTCTTGACAGTTTCGTGAAGAAAATCACTTTCCAGAATCTGACGGAAAAGGGATTGAAAAATTTAGGAAAAACCATTGAAGTGATGGCGGAAGCAGAAGGACTATTCGCACACAAAAATGCCGTAAGTATCAGATTAAAATAACAGAATGAAAGAATTTAATATCAAAGATTTAGTAAGAAAAAATATTCTTGAACTGCAGCCTTATGTGAGTTTCAGGGACAATAATACATTTAAAAATCCTGTTTTTCTGGATGCGAATGAAAGCGCGTTCGGAGAACTGAACCGCTATCCGGATTCTACTCAAAAAGAACTGAAAGAAAAATTGGCAGTTTTAAAAGATGTTTCGGCTAAACAGATTGCAGTGGGAAACGGAAGTGATGAACTGATTGATCTTATCGTGAAAGTTTTTTGTGAACCGAAAAACGATGCTATTCTGATGATGAATCCTTCTTTTGCGATGTACGGATTTTATGCTTCGGTGAATGAAAATAAAGTGGCTAAACTGAATCTGAATGAAAATTTTGGAATTGATAAGGAAAAATTTTTAAAAATCTCAAACGAAGACAAACCAAAAGTTTTCTTTTTATGTTCGCCCAATAATCCTACCGGAAATTCAATTGAAGACATTGAATTTTACATTCAGAATTTTGAAGGTATTGTCGTGGTGGATGAAGCTTATATTGAATTTTCAGGAAAGAAATCATGTATTGAACTGTTGGAAAAATTTCCCAATCTTATCGTTCTTCAGACGTTTTCCAAAGCTTGGGGAATGGCGGGAGCAAGAGTTGGAATTGCATATGCTTCAGAAGAGATTATTCAACTGATCAATACGGTGAAATCTCCGTATAATGTTAATTCTTTAAGTTTAAATAAAATATCGGAAATCATTACTAATAAAGAATTTATAAAATATAATATAGAAAATACTTTAAATGAAATTTCCTGGTTGAGAAATGAATTAGAGACAATAAACTGCATCAGAAAAATATTTCCAAGCGACACCAATTTCTTCCTGATTCAGTTTGAAAACGTAGATAAGGTGTACCAGAAATTGCTGGAAAATGAAATTCTGACGAGCAAGAGAAGTCCGCAGATTCCGGATTGCATTAGAATTAATGTGGGTAAAAGGGAAGAAAACAATAAGCTGATTAACGTCTTAAAAAGTATTTAATTAAATCTGAAACCTCACAGATTTTTAAAACCTTTGATTTGTAGAAAAAGTAAAAGAAAAGTAAAATGAAAAAAGTATTGTTTATAGACCGTGACGGAACTTTAATCTTAGAACCGCCCATTGATTTTCAGGTTGATTCTCTTGAAAAGTTAGAATTTTATCCCGGAGTTTTCCAGAATCTTTCCCGAATTGCCAGAGAACTTGATTTTGAACTCGTGATGGTAACCAATCAGGATGGTTTGGGAACCGAAAGTTTTCCGTATGAAACTTTCATTAAACCACAGGAAAAAATGTTAAAAGCTTTTGAAAATGAAGGAATTGTTTTCAGTGATATTCTGATCGACAGAAGTTTTGAAAGTGAAAACCTCCCGACAAGAAAACCGGGAATCGGGATGCTGGGAAAATATATTTACGGAGACTACGATCTTGAAAATTCATTTGTGATCGGAGACCGGCTTACAGATATTCAGTTGGCAAAAAATTTAGGATCAAAATCTATATTAATCAGTAAAGTTCAGAATGAAGAAGCCGATCTAACAACAGAAAGCTGGAGTGAAATTGCACAGTTTTTAACGAATATTCCGCGAAAAGCCAAAGTTTCAAGAAAAACCAATGAAACAGAAATTGAAGTTGAAGTCAATCTTGATGGAAGCGGAGCCTCTGAAATTTCAACCGGATTACACTTTTTTGATCACATGCTCGAACAGATTTCCAAACACGGAAATTTAGATCTGAAAATTAATGTGAAAGGCGATTTGCAGGTTGATGAACACCACACGATTGAAGATATCGGAATTGTTCTTGGGGAAGCTGTTTTAAAAGCTTTGGGAAAGAAAAAAGGAATTGAACGTTACGGTTTCCTGCTTCCGATGGATGATTGTTTGGCGCAGGTTGCGATTGATTTCGGAGGAAGACCGTGGTTAATGTGGGAAGCGGATTTCAAACGAGAAAAGATTGGCGATGTTCCGACTGAAATGTTTTATCATTTCTTCAAATCTTTCACCGATTCTTCAAAGTGTAATCTCAACATTAAAGTGGAAGGAGATAACGAACACCACAAGATCGAATCTGTGTTTAAAGCATTTGCCAAAGCGGTAAAAATGGCAGTGAAACAGACGGATATGAATTTTAATTTACCATCAACCAAAGGAAGTTTATAATGATTGCCATCATCAAATACAACGGCGGAAACGTTAGTTCCGTACAGAATTCATTGAACAGATTAAATGTAGAATCTGTGGTAACCGATGATTTTGACGTGATAAGAAAAGCCGACAAAGTGATTTTTCCGGGAGTGGGTGAAGCGTCTTCCACCATGAAATTACTAAAGGAAAAAGGTCTGGATAAGTTAATTCCGACTTTAAAACAGCCGGTTTTAGGCGTTTGTCTGGGAATGCAGCTGATGTGTAAAAACAATGAAGAAGGAAATACAGTCGGGATGGGAATTTTTGATATTGATGTAAAAAAGTTCCCTGCAAAGAATATTGTTCCGCACATGGGATGGAATACGATTTCAGACTTTAAATCCGGAATATTTTCAGGGATTGAAGAAAACAGTGATGTGTATTTCGTTCACAGTTTCTACTGCGAATTGTCGGAAAATACGACATCGGTCTGCGATTATATTCTGCCGTTCAGTGCTTCTCTGCAAAAGGATAATTTTTACGCGATGCAGTTTCACCCTGAAAAATCAGGAGATATAGGAAGCCGTTTACTGGAAAACTTTTTAAAACAATAAAACTGAATATGAAAATTATTCCCGCTATAGACATCATCGACGGAAAATGCGTTCGTTTGTCGAAAGGAGATTACGATACCAAAAAAATATACAATGAAAATCCGCTTGAAGTCGCTAAAGAATTTGAAAATTTCGGTATGCAATATCTTCATTTGGTGGATCTTGACGGTGCAAAATCAAAGCATACTATTAATCAAAAGGTTTTAGAAACCATTGCGAAAGAAACATCTCTGGAAATTGATTTCGGGGGCGGACTGAAAACTCTGGAAGACATTGAAATAGCCTTCAATTCGGGAGCAAAGCAGATTACGATCGGAAGTATTGCTGTTCAGGATCCTGATTTCTGTTTTGATCTGATTGAAAAATATGGTTCCGATAAAATCATTCTCGGAGCCGATTGTGAAAACCGAAAGATAAAAACTTCGGGCTGGCTGGAAGAAAGCCAACTGGATGTCATTGATTTTATTCTCAAATATAAAAATAAGGGAATTAAAAACGTTATCTGTACGGATATTTCAAAAGACGGAATGCTTCAGGGCGCATCGGATGAACTGTACAGAGAAATTGTAGAAAAAACAGCGGTTCAGCTCATTGCAAGCGGTGGAATTTCGTGTATTGAGGATGTGGAACAGATGAAAAACATCGGCTGTTCCGGAACGATTATAGGAAAGGCAATTTATGAAGGCAGAATCAGTTTGCAGCAACTCCAAAATTTTATTGAAAATGCTTAAAAAAAGAATCATTCCGTGTCTGGATATCAAAGACGGAACTACGGTAAAAGGAATTAATTTTGAAGGATTAAGAAATGCGGGAGATCCTGTAGAACTTGCCAAAAGATATGAAAAAGAAGGCGCAGATGAACTGGTTTTTCTGGATATAACCGCAACGATAGAAGAACGGAAAACTTTTGCCGGACTGGTACAGAAAATTGCAGCAGAACTGAGTATTCCTTTTACTGTCGGCGGCGGAATTTCAACGGTGGAAGATGTAAGAAGACTCTTGGAAGCCGGAGCAGACAAGATCAGTATCAATTCTTCGGCAGTTAAAAATCCTGCATTAATTTCGGAACTGTCAAAAGAGTTTGGAAGTCAGTGTGTTGTGGTTGCAATTGATACAAGATTGGTAAACGGATCAGACTGGGTTCATGTGAAAGGAGGAAGGGAAATAACGGATCTGAAGACATTAGACTGGGTAAATAAAGCAGAAGAACTGGGAGCGGGAGAAATTCTTCTCACTTCGATGGATGGCGACGGAACCAAAAGCGGATTTGATCTCAGAATAACGAAGTTAATTTCCGAAAGTGTAAATATTCCCGTGATCGCTTCCGGAGGTGCAGGAAAAAAGGAAGATTTCGAGGAAGTTTTTAATCAGACAAAAGCAACAGGAGCTTTGGCGGCAAGTATTTTCCATTTTGGAGAAGTACAGATTCAGGATCTGAAAAATAATTTAAAATTTAAAAAAATTGCAGTACGATGAATATCGATTTTAATAAAAGTGAAGGCTTGGTTCCGGTGATTATCCAGGACGACAGAACGTTGCAGGTTTTAATGTTGGGTTACATGAACGAAGAAGCTTTTGAAAAAACCAAAAAAGAAAGAGTTGTAACCTTTTTCAGCCGTTCCAAAAACCGACTCTGGACAAAAGGAGAGGAGTCCGGAAATTTTTTAAAGGTTAAAAATATTGCCATAGACTGCGATCAGGATACAATTTTAATTAAAGCAATTCCTACTAACGTTGTTTGCCACACCGGAAGTTTCACTTGTTTTGGCGATAAAGATTCTAAAGGTTTTCTGTATGAGCTTGAAGATAAAATAAGCCGGAGGATTGATGGAAAAACCGAAGGTTCCTACACATATTCATTATTTCAGAGAGGAATTAATAAAATGGCTCAGAAAGTGGGAGAGGAAGCTGTAGAAGTGGTGATCGAAGCTAAAGACAGCAATGATGACCTGTTTAAAAATGAAGCGGCAGATCTGCTGTATCACCTTTTAATTTTACTGAAAGCCAAGAATTTTACTTTAGAAGATATTGAAGAAATTCTGCTGAAAAGAAATAATCTGTCTTCGTAAATTTTGCTCTTTTGTAAATACCAAAATCTCTCATCAATTCCTTATCTTTGAGGAAAATTTTAACAAAATGATTGAGTGGAAAACCGCAAAAGAATACGAAGATATTACTTATAAAAAGTGTAATGGTGTTGCAAGAATTGCATTCAACAGACCGGAAGTACGAAATGCATTCAGACCAAAAACTACTTCAGAATTGTATGATGCATTTTATGATGCATCAGAAGATCCTTCGATAGGTGTAGTTTTGCTTTCAGGTGAAGGACCAAGTCAGAAAGACGGAGGCTGGGCTTTTTGCAGCGGAGGCGATCAGAAAGCAAGAGGAAATCAGGGATATGTAGGAGAAGACGGAAGACACCGACTGAATATTCTGGAAGTGCAGCGTCTCATCCGTTTTATGCCAAAAGCAGTAATTGCGGTAGTTCCGGGTTGGGCTGTAGGAGGCGGTCATTCTCTTCACGTAGTTTGCGACTTAACGCTTGCCAGTAAAGAACACGCAATTTTTAAACAAACCGATGCTGATGTAACAAGTTTTGACGGCGGTTACGGTTCTGCTTATCTTGCAAAAATGGTGGGACAGAAAAAAGCCCGTGAAATTTTCTTTTTAGGAAGAAATTATTCGGCACAGGAAGCTTTTGAAATGGGAATGGTGAATGCCGTAATTCCTCATGATGAGCTGGAAGATACAGCTTATGAATGGGCGCAGGAAATTTTAGCCAAATCTCCGACTTCTATCAGAATGCTGAAGTTTGCCATGAATCTTACAGACGACGGAATGGTAGGACAGCAGGTTTTTGCCGGAGAAGCAACCCGTTTAGCCTATATGACCGAAGAAGCCAAAGAAGGCAGAAATGCTTTTCTTGAAAAAAGAAAACCGAATTTCGGAAAAGATCAGTGGATCTCGTAAATATACATCAAGAGTAATAGGTAATGAATGATACGTCATTGCCTGTTATTTTGTTAATGGAGTCAAACTGGTTGGTTTATACAATCTTGCAGAATATTATAAAATTTATATAATCAATTAAAACAGAAAAATTACTGTAATATGCAGCAAAACTTTCAAAACCCGCAGATTTTTGACATAGAAATTCCAGATTTTGAAAGTCTGGAGATGGTTTCTGTTTCACCAAAATATCTCAACATTATTTTGTTTAATAATATTTTGTTCTCAATATTTATTATCTCTGCATTTTTTGTTTCTTATTATTTTTTTAGTGGAAATTTTACAAAATTGCAGATTATCGCTGTGGCGTTGCTGTTTTTTTTCCTGATTGTATATGTTTTCTTAAGCTCAGTTATCGGTTTCAAATTCAGGAAATATGCAGTTCGTCAGCACGATATTGTTTATCAGTACGGTTGGCTGAAAAGAAATATTATAATTATTCCTTTTACAAGAATTCAGCATATAAAGGTAGAACAGGGGTGGTTTTCAAAGATTTTAAGCTTAAAATCAGTTTCTGTTTATACAGCAGGCGTGAATGGCGGCGATATTTCTATTCATGGTTTGCCGGAAGACAAAGCTGAAGGAATCAACCATCTGATTATGAATACAATTTCATCCGAAAATAATGAAGATGGAGGAGAAGTATAATTCTTTTTTTACTCCACAAAGGCAGTCCAAAATCGGGATTGCTTTGCTGTTTCTATACAACACGGGCGAAGTGATTAAAAATTCTTGGATTTTTATTTTCTTATTTTTTTTCAGAGATAAAAAATTTGACCTTTGGATTGTTCTTTTAATCGTATCTGCCGTATTTTTAATTCTCAGCATATCTGCTGTAATGCAATATTACAATTTCAGATATTATATTGATGCTAAGAACGAGGAGTTTATTATTCACAAAGGAATTATCAATAAATCTTCCACCAAAATAAAGATCAGAAATATTCAGGAGGTTAATATTTCCCAGCCTTTTATTCATAAACTGTTTAATATTTTTAAATTGGAAGTAGACAGTCCGGGAAGTTCCGAAAAAGAAGTTTCTATCTCTGCCTTATCCAAACAGAATGCTTATGACCTAAAGGCTTTTCTGCTTGAAGAGAAAAATATTGAAATACAAAATGAATATATCAGTTCAGATGATGTAACGGGAATTTCAGCCAAAAAGCAGTTCAGAATTTCTAATATAAGTATCTTAAAGTATGGACTGACTGCCAATTATGTCCGAAGCTTTTTTGCATTGATAAGTTTGGTAATTTATGGAATTACGCAGCTCAATGATATTCTCAAAAAGGCTGAACTGGATGCTCAGATTGATTATGATCAAATTGAAAAAAATGTACTGAGCTATTCATTACCCATCTTACTTGGAATGACGATAGTGGTTTTAGCTCTTGGTGTTCTGATAAATTCGGTACGGACAATCATTCGTTATTTTAATTTCAAAGTAGAGGAAAATTACAGAAATTATTCTTTTGAATATGGTTTATTCAGCACTAAAAATGCTATCGTAACCAAATCAAAAGTTCAGGTAGTAACCGAAATTCAGAATTGGATCCAGAAAAAAATGAATGTATCTCTGGTAAAATTCCTGCAGATAGGAAAAGATGAAAATGAAAAAAATGTTTCTTCCGTTCCGGGAATTAGCCATAACGAAAAAGAGCATTTGATTGGCTCAATATGGACTTCGACACCGCAGTTTAATAGTTTTCTTAACCCTAATTACAGATTGTTGATTGTCAATCATATAATTTGGGTTTTATTTCCTTTTTTAATGGTGTTTTTTATTGATAAGAGTATAATAATTAATTACTGGGAAGCTGTTGTAATCATTTTTATGATCATAGAAATAATTATAGTTTTTTCTTATCTGAATCTCAGATTGTTTTATAATGAAAGCTTTATCAGGCTGCGTTCCGGTTTTTGGGATGTTCATTACAGAACTTTCGAAATAGACAAGATTCAGACTGTGAAAATTTCTCAGTATTTTTGGCAAAAGAAAAGTAATCTGGGAAGTATAACGTTTTACACTTCTGCCGGAAAATTCGGGATTTCGGCTCTGGATTTTTCTGAAGTCAAAAAGCTTTTCAATAATATCATTTATAAAATAGAAACTTCTAAAAACAGTTAAAAATATTTATGTCAGACTGGATAAAAGCCGCAAGGCTGAGAACCTTACCGCTTTCTCTAAGCGGAATTATCATGGGATCTTTCATCGCAAAGTGGAGGCTTTGGGAACAGGGCGGAACTTGGGACTGGAAGATTTTTGCGCTGGCTATTCTGGTGACATTACTATATCAGATTCTTTCAAACTATGCAAATGATTATGGTGACGGCATCAAAGGAACAGATAAAAACAGGATTGGCGAAGCAGAAGCAAGAGCAGTGGCATCCGGCAAAATTACTGCAAAGCAAATGAGAAATGCGGTGATTATTTTCTCTGTTTTATCTTTTGTTGCAACCGTTGCACTTTTATATACTGCATTTATTCCGGATCATACCCAAGAGTTTTATATCTTCATCGGATTGGGAGTAGCAAGTATTTTAGCGGCAATCGGTTATACTGTCGGCAAGAAGCCTTACGGTTACATGGGTTTGGGAGATCTATTTGTTTTTATATTTTTTGGATTGGTTTCTGTGGGGGGAAGTTATTTTCTGTTTACCAAAACTTTTTCGTGGGACATATTACTGCCTGCAACTGCAATCGGAATGATGAGTATGGCTGTTTTAAATCTAAATAATATGCGGGATATAGAAAGTGACAGACTTTCCGGAAAAAACAGTCTGGCTTTAAGAATAGGATTCAGAAGTGCAATGATTTACGAAATCGTGTTGCTTCAGCTTCCATTGATTCTGATTCTTGTTTTTTTGGGAATTAATGGCTTTATAGAATCCGGTAATTATAAAGTGTTTATTGTGATGATTTTACTCCTGCCATTAATGAAGATCCGTCGTCAGATTATGGCAGTAAAAGAACCGAGAGAGCTTGATCCCTTCCTGAAGCAGGTAGGAATCATGACTTTAATGATGGCGGTTTTAACGGCTGTTGGATTAAATTATTTTTCATAAGTAATCTAAATAATGAAAAGTATTGTTGCTTTTTTATTCTTATTATCTTTTATAAATGTTCCTGCATGTCTCAATTATTACATTGTAGGGACAGATGTTCATGGGAAAAAAGTCCATACCGAAGGGGAAAGGTACTTTCCTGTAGAAATTAACAGTTTTGATAAAACTGACTATATTGAGAGAGCAAAATCTGATTTAAGAAACTATCAGATAACAAAAAATATGGGTTCGTATCTTAATTATGCTACTTCTTTAGTTTATCTGGGAGAATATGATAAAGCAATTAATATTTTCAATTATATTGATAAGATAGAACCAAATAAATATGAAATTGCATCTAATTTAGGCACTGCCTATGAGTTGAAAGGAGATAATTTTAATGCTTTAAAGTGGATCAAAAAAGCTCTTGATCTTAATAAGGACTCCCATCATGGTTCAGAATGGATTCATGTTAAAATTCTCGCTAAAAAATTAGGATTTATAAAGTCTGAAAATTTTCTGGGGATAGATTTTGGAAAGAAAGTTATTCCTACATCTACTTATTCCAAAGATAATCTCAATGATATTCTTTTTGATTTATCTTATCAGCTTTCAGAAAGAACACAATTTGTAAAACCTAAAGATATTATTGTAGGGAAGTTGTTTTTTGATTTTGGTAATGTTTTATCACTTTCTTATGATTTAGAGTCAGCAAAAAAAGCTTATGAAATCTCCCAAAAGTATGGTTGTAAAAATCCTTTACTGCAAAAGAGAATTGATTATTTTACTAAACTTATAAAAGACAATAAAGATTCAGGTAAACGGGTAGATAATGATTATGAAGATTTGGAAACAAATTCAATAACTACGAAAAATTCAAACCCAAAAACCTCGGATTTTAAAAACATTGAAAATATTAAAGAACCGGAAAACAAGCTACCAATAATTCCTATCATTGGGATTGTTTTAGCTCTGATTATGATATTATTAGTTATAAAAATTAAAAAATGAAAATACAATTCTTAGGACAAAACTGTTTTTTGTTCACGTATAAAGAAAAAACAATTCTTTGTGATCCTTTTTACAACTATCAAAAGGAGCAGTCAGGATTTGATATTACTGCTCAGAAAATTGATTATATTCTGCTTACTCATGCTCATGAAGATCACATTGCTGATGTAGGAGAGGTTTTGAAAGAGTACCCTGAAGCAGCTGTTATTGCTGTTCCGGAAATATGCGGATATTTCGATAATGCACAGAATAAAATTGATATTAATCTTGGCGGATCAGCAAAAATAGAAGACCTGAAGATTTCTATGGTTCCTGCGCATCATACAAGCTCATTTCCGGACGGAACGTACGGCGGTGTTCCTGTAGGATATATTTTCAGGCTTCCTGAAGGTAAAAACGTGTACTTGGCAGGAGATACAGGGGTGATGGCAGACATGGAACTTTTTCCCAAACTTTTCGGTCATTTAGACCTTTCTATTCTTCCTGTCGGAGGTCACTATACAATGTGTGCAAGAAAAGCAGCATTTGCAGCAGCAGAATTATTAAAAACGCCAAAAGTAATCGGATGTCATTTTGATACTTTTCCGCCTATTGAGATCAATCATGATAATGCTGTAAAGCATTTTGCTGATAAAAATATTGAATTGGTTTTACCGAAACTGGGTGAAATTTTTGAAATATAAAAAATAAAGAGATTAAGTAATTTATAAATCATCTTAATCTCTTCACTTAAATAAATAAAAAATGGCAAGCTACCTAAATCACACCGCTACGACCGATTACCTTTGCTGCGTTCCCACCCTGGAGGATTCTCAGGAGCTGGTTGTTTAGGACTTGCCGTTGCAAAGATAGGAATTAATTATAAACTTAAAAATATTATTAAAGAAAAATCTTCGAAAAACGCCATTAAAACAGCTAAAATGCTGAAATTTAGAGCAATATTTTTCAAGATTTTTTCTAAAAACTGAAATTATGACGAAGAGTCCGGTAACCTTAGGAATTTTGCTTTTTGCAGCTACAATGTTGATCTTTTTTGTAGTCTATTTTTTCTTCTCGGGAATTAATTATTTTGATATTTCATTGAAAGTCAACGCTTTTGTACTTCCTGTTTTTTATGCTTTAGCGGCATTCTGGTCAGTAAAATCCCGTTGGAACAAACAAAGAATGGGCTTCAGAGAAGCTTTCAAAAGAGCTTTCGTTCCTATGTTTGTAGGTGGTTTTCTATCTGTTCTAAGCATTTTTGTATTTCTTAATTTTATTGATACCGATGCAAAGAAGCTGCTTAACTATCAATATGTTACAAGACAAAAATCTGAACTGGATAAAGAATATAATTCTGCAAGAAAAATTCTGAAACATCAAAAAGATATTGATGAACTTGAAGAAAAATATAGAGAAAGTCTTCAAAGATTCAGTCCGGAGATTATCAAAGGAAAAGATATGCTTACAGCCAGTCATTTTTCAGGATATTTTGCGGCAATTCTTATATTTTACGTAGTTTTGTCGTTGTTTTTCGGAGCTTTTTTCAGAACAAAAAAAGTCTACACCGAAAATACCAATCAAGAATAAATTGTTATAAAAATTAAATGAATTTATCTATCGTTATTCCGTTGCTCAACGAAGAAGCATCTCTTGAAGAATTGTTTTCAAGAATTGATAACACTTGTAAAACCAACCAGTTATCTTATGAAGTGTGGTTTGTAGATGACGGAAGTACAGACCTTTCCTGGAGTATTATTGAGAATTTGAAAATTCAGCATCCCCAGATTCACGGGATAAAATTTTCCAGAAATTACGGGAAATCTCAGGCTCTGCATGCTGCTTTTGCAAGGACAAACGGTGACGTTATCATCACAATGGATGCCGATCTTCAGGATTTTCCGGAAGAAATTCCAGAATTGTACAGAATGGTAATTGAAGAAAATTATGATATTGTTTCCGGCTGGAAAAAGAAGCGTTTTGATAATGTAATGACCAAAAATATCCCATCAAAACTTTTCAATGCGGCAGCAAGGAAGGTTTCAGGAGTGTATCTTCATGATTTCAATTGCGGCTTAAAAGCCTATAAAAAACAAGTTGTAAAATCCATTGATGTGTACGGTGATATGCATCGTTATATTCCTGTTTTGGCAGCCAATGCCGGCTTCAGAAGAATTACCGAAAAAGAAGTGCCGCATCAGGCAAGACCCTACGGTACTTCCAAATTCGGAACAGAAAGGTTTATCAGAGGTTTTTTGGATCTGGTAACACTTTGGTTTGTAAGTCGTTTCGGAGGAAGACCCATGCATTTTTTCGGAGCAGTAGGAACTTTAATGTTCATCGTTGGTTTTCTTTCAGCATTTTGGCTTGGAATTTCAAAACTGATTGACGTTGCGAGAGGAATTTACGGTCATTTGATTACCAATAATCCGTGGTTTTTTATTGCTTTAACGATGATGTTAATGGGAACTTTGCTTTTTATCGCAGGATTTTTAGGGGAAATGATCATCAGAACCAATAGAGAGCATAAGAATTATAATATTGATGAAGTGATATAATATGAAAAAGCTGCTCTTTACGATAATTTTGATTACCGCCGTTTCCTGCGGAGAAATTTCTCCGAAAGGAAATTTAGATAAAAAAGAAGTGGATGTTGAGGAATTTGTTAATCTTGATTTAGATGGCAAATTCAGGGTATTTTATGCAAGAGGACCGAAAAATTTTGTTGAAATAGAAACATATCCCAATATTGCAGATAATCTGGATATTGATGTTGATGATAAAACCCTTTCAATTAAGGAAAGCAGAGACACAAAAGGAGTCGATTTTTATAATGTAACCATTTATTCAAAATATAATTTAGAAAAAGTTTCAATTTCAGATTCTGTAGAAATGAATATTTCAAGCGAAATTAAGACAGATAATTTCAGATTAAATTTAAAAAATTATGCTACTTTTATGGGGTCAATCAACACCAGAAGAGCTGAAATTGACATGAAAAACAAAAGTAGAGCTAATTTTTTGGGCAGAACTGAAAATGCAGTAATTAAGATTTCTGACACCGCAAGTTTGATTGCACCGTATTGGAAAATCATTAATCTGAATTTAGATTCTCAAAACGGAAATTATGCCGAAGTTAATGTAAAAGATTCACTTAAAGGAAATGTGAAAAACACAGCGAAGTTTGTGTATTATAATGATCCGATCAGAGCTTTTAAAGTTGAGAAAACGACAAAAGTTGAAAATAAAAAACTTCAGTAATTGTTTTGGTGATTTAAAAATCTACGACAATATTGAAGAATAAAATTAAACTATAAAGAACGAAATACAAATATGACAACATTAGAAAAAGCCCAGCTTTGGCTTGCAGATACATTCGATAAAGAAACGAAAGATGCAGTTCAATTATTAATTGAAGGTAATTCTCCGGATTTGGAAGATTCTTTTTACAGAGAATTAGAATTCGGAACCGGCGGAATGCGTGGAATTATGGGTGTAGGAACCAATCGTTTAAATAAATATACATTAGGACAGGCAACTCAGGGACTTGCCAATTATATGTTGCAGCAGTTTCCTGATGAGCAGATAAAAGTTGCGATTGCTTATGATGTAAGAAACAATTCAAAAGAATTCGGAAAATTGGTGGCAGATGTTTTAACGGCAAACGGAATTAAAGTTTTGCTTTTCAAAAATCACAGACCGACTCCTGAATTATCTTTTACCGTTCGTGACAGAAACTGTCATGGAGGGATTGTTTTGACGGCATCTCACAATCCACCGGAATACAACGGTTATAAAGTATATTGGAATGACGGAGCGCAGATTGTTCCGCCACATGATGAAGCCATTATCAACGAAGTATATTCTGTGAAATTTGAAGAAATTAAATTTAACGGAAATGATGATTTAATCGAATGGATCGGAGAGGAGCAGGATGATGTTTATATTGATGCCTGTATCGAAAATTCTTCTTATCAGAATGTTGGTAAAGAAAATTTGAATATCGTTTTCACATCCATTCACGGAACGACCTATACAACAGTTCCGAAAGCTTTGGAGAAAGCAGGTTTTAAGAAAATTGATCTCGTAAAAGAACAGATGATTCCAAGCGGAAATTTCCCTACGGTAGATTCTCCGAATCCTGAAGAACCTGCAGCTTTGGAAATGGCAATGGATTTAGCGAAAATTACCAATGCGGATATCGTTATCGGAACCGATCCGGATGGCGACAGATTAGGAATTGCTGTAAGAAATCTGGAAGGTGAAATTCAGTTGTTAAACGGAAATCAGTGTAATACCATTTTGACATATTATATTTTAGATCAATGGAAAAAGCAGGGTAGAATTACAGGTAAAGAATTCATTGGTTCTACGATTGTAACTTCAGATATTTTCTTTGATATTGCTGAAAAATTCGGTGTTGACTGTAAAGTTGGATTAACGGGATTCAAATGGATCGGAAAAATGATCCGTGATTTTGAAGGTCAGGAAAAATTTGTTTGTGGTGGAGAAGAGAGTTTCGGCTTTATGACGGGAGATTTTGTTCGTGACAAAGATTCTTGTGGAAGTATCATTTTAGCCTGCGAAATTGCAGCATGGTGTAAAGCCAACGGAAAAACGATGTACGAATATCTGATTGAAATTTATCAGGAAACCGGAATGTATTACGAAGGTTTGATTAACATCGTTAAAAAAGGAAGAGACGGGGCAGAAGAAATTCTGAATATGATGAAGAATTTCCGTGAAAATCCTCCAAAATCATTGGCTGGCTCTTTGGTGGAAGAAGTAAAAGATTTTAAAGAACAGACCAATTTTGTAGTTTCTGAAAATGAAAAACACGTTATGGATGATATTCCAAAGTCTAACGTATTGATTTATTACACACAGGACGGAACAAAAGTTTGTGTGCGACCTTCAGGAACAGAGCCAAAAATTAAGTTTTATGTTTCTGTAAAAGAAAGTTTACATTCAAAAGAAGATTTCAAATCTACATTAAAGTCTTTAGAACAAAAAATAGAAGAAGTAAGAAAAGATCTTCAATTGAATTAAAATAAGGTTGCAGGAATTAGGTTTTAGATAAAAGTTTTACTGATTTTGATTATTATTAATTTTAGTCATTTACTGAAAACTTTTGTGTTCTTTACTGAGTGAAATCGAAGATTCGACGAAGTCAAACGCCTTTACGAACTTAAAAACAATTAGCTGTTAAAAAAGCTTTGCGAACTTTGCGTTAAAATCAACTATAATGATTAATAATTATTTAGCTAAAATCTAATCTCTGCAACCTAAAATATAATATATTAAAAGTAAATAAAAGTGAAAGTTTCAAAATTAGCGGCGAACCTCATTGGTTCTGAAATTGTAAAAATTGGTAATGAAGTAAATGATCTGAAAGCGAAGGGAGCGCAAATTGCGAACCTTACGATTGGAGATCTGAACTCAAATATTTATCCGATTCCTGTAGAATTGAAAGAGGAAATTCAGAAAGCGTATCAGAATAATTTAACCAATTATCCGCCTGCAAACGGACTTTTATCTTTACGTACAGAAGTTTCAAAAGATCTGAAAACAAGATGGAATTTAGATTATTCAGCTAATGATATATTAATTACAGCAGGTTCAAGACCGTTGATTTACGCTGTTTATAAAGTAATAGTTGACGAAGGCGATAAGGTAATTTATCCTACACCATCATGGAACAACAATCATTACGCATACCTTACTTCTGCCGATGCAATTGAAGTAAAAACTACTCAGGAAAACAATTTTTTACCTACTGCTGAAGAGTTGAGACCTCACCTTAGCGGAGCTGTTTTACTGGCTCTTTGTTCGCCGCTTAATCCTACAGGAACCATGTTTACAGAAGCTCAGCTAAGAGAAATCTGTAAAATGATTCTTGAAGAGAACAGTAAAAGAGGAGCAGACGAAAAGCCTTTATATTTAATGTATGATCAGATTTATTCTAATCTTACTTTTGGTGAAAAACACGTAGATCCTGTTTCACTTTTCCCGGAAATGAAAGAATTCACCATTTACATTGATGGTATTTCAAAATGTTTGGCAGCAACAGGAGTTCGTGTAGGATGGGGTTTTGGTCCTTCTCATGTTATTGATAAAATGAAAGCTTTGTTAACTCACGTTGGAGCCTGGGCGCCAAAACCTGAGCAGGAAGCAACAGCAAAATATTTTCAGACTCCAGAGAAAGTAAATGCTTTTATTACAGACTTTAAAAATAAGCTTGAAACGAGCTTAAAAGTTCTTCACAACGGAATTCAGGATCTGAAGACAAAAGGTTTATCGGTAGAAAGTATTGAGCCGATGGGTGCGTTATATCTTACAATAAAGCTGGATTATATCGGAAAAGTGAAACCTGACGGAAACAAAATTGAAACTTCATCAGATCTTGTATTTTATTTAATCAATGAAGCGGGAGTTGCTTTAGTTCCGTTCTCAGCTTTCGGTGAGTCAAAATCTGAGCCTTGGTTCAGAGCTTCAGTCGGAGGTTTGGCAACTGATGAAATTGAAGTAATGATGCCGAAATTAGAAAATGCTTTAAATAACTTAAAATAATACAACCAAATTCTCATTGGAGAATTTGAGTTTTAAGAAAAATCACATAAATTGCCGAAGGTTTTTACTTCGGCAATTTTATTTTGTTCAGGCTTTTAAAAGGATTTATTTGGGCAGCTTTATCCGCCTTCCACTCCCGCTTTTTTGCCTGCACTTCGTTTCGGCAAAAAGAGCTCCGCTCAAGTCGGGCTGCATGCGATTCGATGATAAAAAACCGATATTAATTTAGAAAAAAGATATTTTTATAATGAAAATCATAGCCGTTATTCCTGCACGTTACGAAGCCAGCCGTTTTCCCGGAAAACTGATGCAGTTTCTGGGTGAAAAGACAGTGATTACCACAACCTATCAAAATGTTGTGGAAACCGGACTTTTTGATGAAGTTTTTGTAGCTACAGATTCTGAAATTATTTTTAATGAGATTGAGAATAATAATGGAAAAGCTGTAATGACCGGTCAACATGAAACGGGAAGCGACCGTATTGCAGAAGCGGTGCAAAATATCGACTGTGATATTGTGATTAATGTTCAGGGGGACGAGCCGTTTTTAAAACTGGAACCGTTGAAACAGCTGATTGAAGTTTTTAAGCAGGATGAAAATCAGGAAATTTCTTTGGCTTCATTAAAAATAAAACTTCACGAAAAAGAAGAAATCGAAAATCCGAATAACGTAAAGGTAATTACCGATAATAACGGTTTTGCACTGTATTTCAGCCGTTCTGTTATTCCGTTTCACAGAGAAATTTCTTATGATGTTGATTATTTTAAACATATCGGAGTGTATGCTTTCAGAAAACACGCTTTATTACAGTTCTCAAAGCTGGAAATGAAACCTCTGGAAATTTCTGAGAAAATAGAATGCCTCCGTTATCTGGAATACGGAATGAAAATCAAACTGATTGAAACCAATTTTGTCGGAGTAGGAATTGATACACCGGAAGATCTGGAAAAAGCGAGAAAATTAATTTGAAAACATATGAATTGGATAATTTAAAAATCAGATGTTATGCATCAATTTTCGAATGTATCAATTTAAATTTTCAAATTAAAAAGTCTTATATTTGATTTGAAAAAATTTGATTGAATGAAGAAATTACTTGTAGTATTTGTCCTTGTATTCTCACAACTTTCTTTTGCTCAGACTGCTAAAGAAATTATAGACAAGAATATAGAATTATCCGGAGGTTTGACCAATTGGAAACTCTTAAACTCAGTCTTCCTTCAGGGAAAAGTGATTTTAGGCATTAAAGACGAATATCCTATCAAGATTTATCAGCAAAGACCCAACTTAACCAAAACTGTCATTACCATCGGCGGAAAAGATACGGCTATCGAAGGCTATGACGGTACAAAAGGATATGCGATGAATTATGCAACCAATAAACTTCAGGAATACAAAGAATATACTGCTGAAAGTTTTGATAATGATTTTATAGACTGGGAAAACAAAGGTTTTGAAGCAAAATATTTAGGAAAAGAAAAAATAGGAGAGATCTACTGTCATAAGGTGGAACTGACGAAAAATGTGAATAAAAACTACTATTATTTTGATACAAAGTCGTATATGCTTTTAAAGGAAGTAAAAAAAGATGAAACATTATCATACTCCGATTACAAAAAGGTTGGAAATTTGATGATGCCTTTCCGAATAGAATCTTCAAGTGCCAAAAAAGACGGAGATTATGTAATGCTTCTCAATAAAGTGGAAATCAATAAGGTATTCCCTGAAAATAGTTTTAAGTTTTAATTAAATTAAAAAAGTCTATAATGAAAAAGATTTTCATAGTAATGGTTTCATTTGCAGTGTTTTGTAACAGCTGCGCACAGAAAAAAAACGATGTTTCTAAAGTAAAAACCCAACAAGTTATGTCAAAGTCAATATATGATTACAAAGTAGATGCATTGGAAGAGGGCAAAACCATTAATTTTGCTGATTTTAAAGGAAAAAAAATTCTGATCGTTAATACCGCATCAGAATGTGGTTACACACCGCAATATGCTGATCTAGAAAAAATTTCTAAAGATTACGCAGAAAAATTGGTTGTTGTAGGTTTTCCTGCCAATAATTTTGGCGGACAGGAGCCGGGATCCAATGTTGAGATTGGTGCATTCTGTCAGAAAAATTATGGAGTGACATTTCCTTTGGCTTCCAAAGTTTCTGTAAAGGGAGATGATACGGCTCCGATTTTCAAATATCTTTCCGATAAAAACTTAAACGGAGTAAAAGATACTGATATTCAGTGGAATTTCACCAAATTTTTAGTTGACGAAAACGGAAAACTGATTGAAAGTTTCCCAAGTAAAGTGAAACCAACTGACGAGGCGATTACTAAATATTTCAATTAATACTTATTATATTAAAAAGCGGATTTTAATCCGCTTTTTTGCTTTAATGCTTTACCAGAATCTTCTCGGTTGCTTTTTTACTTAAAATCTCAGTTTTTCCTGCGATTTCAACGGTTACCGATTGATCAAAATCTTCAATTTTTACAATTTTTATTTTTGTATTGAGCAGCAGTTTTCTTTCGGTTAAATAATTAAGAAAAGCGTCATCAGATAACGTAACAGAAGTAAATATAACAGTTTCACCTGCTTTGCAGCTGCTTAGTTTCTGTAAATCCTGAGAAATAATATTTCCGTCTTTATCGGGAATAGGTTCTCCGTGAGGATCAAATTTGGGAAAATCTAGAATTTCATCCATTTTATCAAAAAAAACTTTAGAATGCACATGTTCCAGCTGCTCTGCAATTTCGTGTACATTTTCCCACCCAAAATTCATTTTTTTAACGAGAAACATTTCAGTAAGACGATGTTTTCTTACTACTAATGCGGCTTCGCGCCTTCCTTTCTCGGTAACTCTCAAAGGTTTGTATGTTTCGTAAATAACCCATTTTTTTTCAGCAAACTTCTTCATCATATTGTTAACGCTTGGCATTTTTACGTTGAGAAATTTGCTCAGTTCGTTGATGGTTACTTTTCCCTCATCGTCTACGACATGAAATAATGCCTTCAGGTAATTTTCTTCTGTGAGTGTTGCTTTCAAATGTTAGATACTTGTAACTACAAATCTAACAAAATATTTTTTAAACCTAGTCTTGATTAGCTTTGATTTTATAATTTTGCAGAATGAAATTTTCCTTTAAAAACGATTATTCCGAAGGCTGTCATCCCAGAATTCTGGAAGCTTTGGCAAAATACAATTTTGATCAGCAGCCGGGTTACGGTGAAGATGAATATTCAAAAAAAGCAAAAGAAATAATAAGAACAGAAATCCAAAGTCCGTTATCAGATATTTATTTTGTTTCCGGCGGAACTCAGGCAAATCTGATTGTCATTTCGTCTCTTCTAAAGCCTTACCAGTGTGTGATTTCTGCCGCAACAGGACATATTCTGAATAATGAAACAGGAGCAATTGAAGCAACCGGACATAAAATTTTAGGTGTTGAAAAAGCAGACGGGAAGCTTTCTCCATCAGACATTATTCCTGTTTTGGAAGCCCATCAAAATATTCCGCATCAGGTGATGCCGAAGTTGGTTTATATTTCCAATTCTACAGAATTAGGAACTGTTTATTCTAAAAAAGAACTTCAGGAGCTGTGTGTATTTTGTAGAGAAAAAAATCTTTTACTTTTTATGGATGGAGCGCGTCTCGGACAGGCAATTACTTGCGAAAATAACGATCTGGAGCTAAAAGATATTGCTGAACTTACTGATGTTTTTTATCTGGGCGGAACCAAAAACGGGGCTTTATTTGGGGAAGCAATTATTATTAATTCCACAGAATTGCAGCAGGATTTTGCTTTTAATATTAAACAGAAAGGAGCGCTGCTCGCCAAAGGAAGAGTTTTAGGAATTCAGTTTTTGGAACTGATGACCGAAAATCTGTATTTTGATTTAGCAGAAAAAGCCAATCAGCAGGCGATGAAAATCAAAAATTTCATGAAAGACAGTGAAGTAGAGTTCCTGTCAGAAACGTACACCAATCAGATATTTCCTGTTTTGAATCATCAGCTCATCAATAAACTATCAGAAAATTTTGAATTCTATGTATGGAAAAAGATAGATGACAGCTATTCTGCCATTCGTCTCATTACTTCTTGGAACACGTCTGATGAAGCAGTAGAACAGTTTATTGAAGCAGTGAAAAACGAATTAAATAAAAAAATGCAGCCTCAATAAGCTGCATTTTTATCCTCATTTGGGTAATATATTATTTGTCAATAGAACCCAAAACTTTCTGTGCGAAAGAATTAAGCGCATCTTTTTCGCTCATACCGTTCTGAACATTGGCGTGAACTTCCAAAGCCCCGCAAATATTGGTGATAAGCTCACCTGCCACATTAAGATCTTCTTCTGTTGTACCTCTGAACTCAGAAAAACTTTCTAAAACTTCTAATGTTTTTTCCAGATTTTCCGGAGTCTGATTCTGATAAAACTGTCTTATTATAGGTAACTTCATTATGCTAATTCATTAAATAAATTAATAAGACTTTCTGCCTGATTAGACTGCACCTGATTAACCAGCTCTCCGTTTTTGAAGATGGCAAAGGTTGGTAAATTGTCTACTTTAGCCAATTTTCTGCTTTCAGGAAGTTTTTCTGCATCCACATATAAAAAAGGGATGTTTTCATTTTCAGAAGCCAGTTTTTTAAATTTAGGCTTCATAATTCTGCAGTTTCCGCACCATGTTGCACCGTATTGTACGACTACTTTTTCGTTGTCTTTTACAATATTCTGCAACGTATCTTCTGCCAATTCTGTATACATAAGTTGAATTTTTGAGTAAAATTTAACAATATAACAGTTTACCAATATCTTTTGCTGCTACATTATTGTTACATTGCTACATTGTTAGATTAAATTAATTTATTAATTTTTAGCTAAATACTCTGCAGTAGAAGTTCTGTCAGCTTTCATTGCTTCTTTTCCTTCTTCCCAGTTTGCAGGACAAACTTCACCGTGCTTCTGAACGTGAGTATAAGCGTCGATTAATCTTAAATATTCTTTTACGTTTCTTCCAAGAGGCATATCGTTTACTGATTCGTGGAAGATTTTTCCAGTTTCATCAATTAAGTAAGTTGCTCTGTACGTAACATTTGAACCTGTGAAAACTTCTTCACCTTCTTCATTGTATTCAAAATCCTGGTCTACAATTCCCAGCATATTTGCCAATTGTCTGTGAGTATCAGCTAATAAAGGATAAGTAACTCCTTCAATTCCTCCATTGTCTTTTGATACGTTTAACCAGGCAAAATGAACTTCGTTAGTATCGCAAGAAGCACCAATCACTTTTGTATTTCTTTTCTCAAATTCAGGTAAAGCTTCCTGAAAAGCATGAAGCTCAGTTGGGCAAACGAAAGTAAAATCTTTCGGATACCAAAATAAAAGTACTTTTTGGTGATTTGAAGCCGCTTCTTCAAAAACATTGATTTTCAAATCATCACCCATTTCACTCATTGCATCAATTGCTACATTTGGGAATTTTTTTCCAACTAAAGACATAATTTTTATTTTTTGATTTATTTTACGGTTGCAAAGATAAAATATTTTCGTCTATCATAAAGCAATTATTGATAAATAAAATCTATAATTATTTAAGCTAAAGAAAAAGACCCAACCATAGGCTGAGTCTCTGTATAAATCTAATTAGGAATCTATTTTGTAATATCTCTTCCGATAACCAGTCTTTGAATTTCTGAAGTTCCCTCTCCGATGGTACAAAGTTTGGAGTCTCTGTAATACTTTTCTGCAGGGAAATCTTTTGTATAACCATAACCTCCGAAGATTTGCACGGCATTGTTGGAAATTCTCACGCAGGCTTCTGAAGCATATAATTTTGCCATAGCTCCTTCTTTGGTCATTTTTTGTTTAGCATTTTTTAAAGTCGATGCTCTCTGGATCAGTAGTTCAGCAGCATCAATTTCAGTAGCCATATCAGCTAACATAAAATTAACTGCCTGAAAATCAGCAATTGATTTTCCGAACTGTTTTCTCTCTTTTGCATATTTCAATGCTGCTTTATAAGCACCTTTTGCTATACCTAAACTCAAGGCAGCAATAGATATTCTTCCGCCATCAAGGATTTTCATTGCCTGTTTGAAACCTTCGCCCACTTCACCTAATCTGTGAGTATCAGGAACACGTACATTATCAAAAATAAGTTCAGCAGTTTCTGAAGCTCTCATTCCTAATTTGTTTTCTTTTTTTCCTGAAGTGAAACCAGCCATTCCTTTTTCTAGAACAAATGCGGTAGAATTATTTTTAGCACCTTTTTCACCTGTTCTTGTCATAACAACAGCAATATCTCCTGAGATGGCATGAGTAATAAAGTTCTTAGCACCATTGATTACCCACTCATCGCCGTCTTTAACGGCTGTTGTAGACATTCCTCCTGAATCTGAGCCAGTATTGTGCTCGGTAAGTCCCCATGCTCCGATTACCTTTCCGCTTGCCAGTTGTGGAAGCCATTTATTTCTTTGCTCTTCATTACCAAACTCATATATATGATTAGTACAAAGCGAGTTGTGCGCTGCTACAGAAAGACCGATGGATGGGTCGACCTGAGAAATTTCATCAAGAATTGCAACATACTCGTGATAACCAAGACCAGAACCTCCATATTCTTCAGGAATAACAATTCCCATGAAGCCCATATCGCCCAATTGATGGAAAAGTTCTTTAGGGAAAGTCTGGCTTTCGTCCCATTCCATAATATTGGGTCTGATATTTTTTTCAGCAAAATCTTTTGCTGTTTCTGCTATCATTTTAATGTTGTTAATCGTTTCTGTATTCATATTAGATATAGTTATTTTCCAAAGATACTTAAAATGACGAAATTATAAAGAATTTTATATTGCATATTGATGTATTTTGTTTAAAGAATTGTAAATCAATATTAACGGGATTTTTATTTTAACATAATATTAATGTGTAACTTTGTAAAGTTAAGAGATATAATAGCTATTTTAGCCCTCCAATTTTTACTGATATGCGAAAAACTTTATTTTCTGTACTTTTTTTATCTGCTGTTGTGTCTGCACAGATACCCTCCGGTTACTATGACGGAACGACAGGACTTTCAGGCTATGCTCTGAAATCTAAACTGCATGATATTATTTCATCAAAAAATATTAACTGGCATTACGGAGATCTTACGAATTATTATAATCAGACTGATCTGGATGTTTATTATGATCATACAGCTTCAAATACAATCATTTTAATGGATATTTATTCTGAAATTCCTACAGGACCAGATGCGTATGAATATACAACAGCTAATATTACGGGATCTTCCGGTGCAGAAGGTCTGGGATGGAACAGGGAGCATATGATGCCGCAGAGTACTTTTTACAGTAATTATCCCATGTATTCGGATTTGTTTTATGTAATTCCTGCTGACGCCAGAATTAATCAGCTAAGGAGCAATTATCCTTATGGAATGGTAGGTTCTACTATATTTTATACCTTTACCAATTCTTCCAGAATAGGAAATTGTGCCATTCCGGGAGTTGCTTATACAGGAAGGGTTTATGAGCCTATTAACGAATTTAAAGGGGATGTAGCTAGAAGTCTGCTTTATTTTGCAGTAAGATACGAAGGAAAGCTTGGGACTTTTAACTTTAATAACAATACAAATCCTGCTTCAGATACCAATCCTTTAGACGGAACTGAAGAAAGGTCTTTTGATCCGGCTTATGTTGCGATGCTTTTACAGTGGCATCAGCAGGATCCTGTTTCTCAAAGAGAAATCGACAGAAATAATAAGGTATACAATATTCAAAAAAACAGAAATCCATTTATAGATAATCCGTCGTGGGTCAATTTAATTTGGGGACAAACTCCCGATACAGTAGCTCCGCAGGCTGTTTCTAATGTAAGTGTAACTCAAAACAGCGCTTATTTTACTACATTGAGCTGGTCACCAAGTACAAGTTCTGATGTTATCGGGTATAATATTTATCAGAATGGAACATTAATAGGATCTACCAGAGGAACTACATTCAGTGCAGACCATCTTACTCCTTCCACAGCTTATACTTATACTGTGAAAGCGTATGATAACGGGTATCTATTATCTCCGGACAGCAATATGGTTTCGGCAACAACTTTAGCCAGCGATGTATATGCACGCGATTTAATGGTTACAAAATATCTTGAGGGTACTTCTAATAACAAAGGAATCGAAATAACCAATAAAACAGGACATCCGGTAAATCTAAGCGATTACAGACTATCTATACAGTTTCCCAGCGGAAGCAATTATTATTTTCCCGCTCCTTACGAACTGGAAGGAATTGTTCAGAACAATGAAAGCTTTGTGGTGTTGAATCCTGATGCAAACTTTTCATGCTATACCATCAATCAGGCAAAGTTTGTTACTGCTGCTCCGCAGATGACTTACAGCGGAAGTCAGTATGTTGAATTAAGGTATAAATCAAGCACAGTAGATGCAATTGGCATTCCGGGAACCAATAATTCTTCAGTTTTAGGCAATGTTTCTTTGTATAGAAAGTCGACTGTTGGTCAGCCAACAACTTCGTTTAGTATTGCAGAATGGGATGTTTACCCAAGCAATTACTGTCAGAATCTAGGAACTTTGTCTACAGGAGAAATACTTTCCGCCCAGTCTAATGAGTGGAAAATTTACCCAAATCCTGTGGATGATGGTATTTTCGTAAAAGGTAAAAACGTAGAAAAGATTGCTCTTGCACAGATTTTAGATTTATCAGGCAGAATAATTGTTTCCGAAACAAATCCTTTTAAAAACAAGAACAATATTTCTGTAAAAAATCTTTCAAAGGGAGTTTTTCTTTTAAACTTAGATGGTAAAGTTTACCAGTTGATAAAAAAATAGGTTTTTATCTTGATAAAATTGATTACTAAAACTGTCTCGCTGAGGCAGTTTTTATTTTTTAAGTGTTTTGATTATTATTTGAAATGTATCAAACTACAAGATTATAATTAATATAATATAAATTCAAAAGGGAATTAAAGGCTGAAAAACCGTAAAAATACGGAGCGTCAATTAACTGAATAAGGTTATTTTTGTATGAGAAAATTGGTAGTAAAATATTATTAATACTGTAGTCTAAAAACTGATATTATGTAAAATTTATATTAATTTGAATCTATGGTATGTGATATATTAAAAATAATATTATATTTGTAACATATCACCAGTTGATTTTTAAGCTATAACCAAACAAACCAAATTTATATGAAAAACGCTGAAAATTCCGCCTGCTTCAGGCATTATTCACTACACGTGAAATTACTTTAATCTACAATATTTGCTTCAATATAAATTCAATCTACAATCTTGTGGGTGATTTATGATACTTTATTGTTGGAAATGATTTACTAAAATATCACTATAAAAAATAAATGAAGTTGTTGCATATTTTATAAATGCAATGATTTTAAATATTAATCCTTAAAAAAAACAAATAATTATGGAAGGAACAATTGGAGAAATCCGACTTTTTGCCGCAAATTTTGCCCCTAAAGACTGGTGGTATTGCGATGGCTCATTATTGGCAATCAGATCAAATACAGCTTTGTTTGCTATTCTGGGAACAACCTATGGCGGAGATGGTAAAACCACTTTTGGATTGCCTAACCTCATGGGAAGATCTGCAGTTGGTGCAGGACAGGGACCTGGATTATCTTATTACAATCTTGGTGCAACCGCAGGTAACAATGCTGTAACACTGAATATGAGTAATCTGCCTGCACATACACATGCTGCTACAGGGAGTGTTGTAATACCTGCATTTTCTGAAGAAGGAGATTCGGGATCACCATCTAACAATGTTTTGGCTGCAAAAGGAGGGATGTACAGCTCACAGGGAAGCGATTCGACAACTAAGCCTATTCCTCTTCCTTTGCAGATAGGTGCTGTTGGTGGAAACGCTCCATTATCGATCAATCAGCCATCGTTGGGAATGAATTATATTATCTGTATGTACGGAGTTTTTCCTCAAAGATCTTAATATTTAGACCAAATTTTTAAAAACTTAAAAACAATTATAATAATCAAACACTTAAATTATGGAAGGATATATAGGAGAAATTCGTCTGTTTGCCGGAAATTTTGCGCCAAGAGGTTGGGCATTTTGTGATGGGACAGAATATAGTATATCAATGTATGAGGCATCTTTTGTCATTCTGGGTACAACCTACGGAGGAAACGGGCAAACCACATTTGCAGTTCCTGATCTTCGCAGCCGAATTGCTGTAGGAACGGGTACTGGAGCTGGTCTTACAAACATCAGCTTAGGACAGGCAGGAGGTTCAGAATCTACCGTAATGACTACAGCTCAAATGCCTGCGCATAATCATCCTGCCAGTTCAACAATAGGTTTTCCTGCTTATTCAGACAGCGGAGATACAGGATCTCCTTCAGGAACTATACTGGGAGGATTGCAAGGCGCTTATTCTACACAACCTGCGGATACTCACATTGCTCCAGCCACAACTACGGGTTCTTTGTCTGTAGTGGGAAGTAATATGCCTTTTGGAATTATTCAGCCTGTACTGGCAACCAATTACATTATTTGTCTTGAAGGAATTTTCCCAAGCAGAAGTTAATTTAGTAAATCTTTAACATTAAAAACTAATCATTATGGACGGAACAATGTCAGAAATCCGAATTTTTGCAGGAGATTTTGCTCCAAAAAACTGGGCATTTTGTCAGGGACAGATTTTAAATATAAATACTAATCAGGCATTATTTGCATTACTCGGTACTACCTACGGTGGAAACGGAGTAACTACATTTATGTTACCCAATTTTGCAGGTAGAGCACCAATGGGAACAGGAAATGCAGTGGGTATCGAAAGTTATCAGTTGGGAGAAATGTCCGGAAGCGAAAAAGTAACATGTACATTGGCAAATATGCCGACCCACACACACAATTCAGGTAGCGAAACTGTTGCTATCAAAACTTTTTCGGATGGCGGAGATACCGGTTCACCTACCGATAATACACTTGCATCCTTATCTGGTTTATATTCAAACCAGACTGCAGATACAACACTAAGACCAATATCTACTGCATTTAATTTAAGTATTGCAGGGGGAAGTCAGCCTATTAGTGTGCAACAGCCATACTTGGGAGTGAATTATATTATTTGCCTATACGGGATTTTCCCATCAAGATCATAATTGATAATCAACAAACCTCTGATAGTTTATCTATTAGAGGTTTTATTTAAAAAAAATGAAAATAGCTTTACTCTTACCACGATCGGTAATCTATCCTTCAATTTCTTTTGATATTATGGATGGGTTCAAACAGTCGTTAAAAAAACTAGGTTTAGAAGGTTACCACGAAATTGTCTCTTCGGGAATCGGTGTTGCCGCAAAACATGAAGAAATTTATGAACGTTGCGAACAGTTTTTATTGGAAGGTGCAGACGTCGTTATTGGATATATCAATCCTCTGGCGGCAGAATTTGTACATCCGCTTTTCGAATCTTCTGATAAAACATTGCTTGTTTTAGACAGCGGATATCATTTTCCTGCTTTTCAGGGAAAACTTTCGCATACATATTTTATTTCTTTGCAGGGAAGCTTATGTACAAGAGTTATTGTGCAGCAGGCAATTGAGCATGGGTATAAAAACTTTGCATTCACATGTTCGTTTTATGATGCAGGCTATCGTACCTCTTATATCTACTCAAAAGCAGTTGAAGAAAAAGGAGGTACAATAGGATTTAATCATATTACCTCTTTGCGCCGGGCAGATTTCACTTTATCCCCACTTACAGATTATCTTCAGCACGAAAAGGAAACTGCTGTGCTTATATCCTTTTGTGGCGATATGGCAGAAGATTTTTTCAGCAGTAGTAACGAAATCAAAGAAAATCATTCCATTTACGGAGCAGCATTTACCTCAGAAGAACTATGGCTGAAAAAAATAGCTTATCCGGGAAGAGACTGGAATTCGGCAGTTCCGTGGTCACAAAATCTGAAGATTCCTCAAAATGAGATTTTTGTTGAAATACTGAATAAAAATAAAGAAGGGAAAGCCAATCTCTTCTCATTGTTGGGTTGGGAAGCTGCACTTTTTATTGGGATGGAAAATGTTGAATTTGACAATATCTCAATCGATTCGCCTCGTGGAAAAGTATTTATGAATCCGGAAAACAGATTCACAGAAGCTCCTGTTTACTATGCGACCGTAACGAAGGATGAGGTTACAGGAAACTGTATTCTTGAAAACGTACGTATGGCTTCAGTTACAGAAGAAGAACGAGAAAGTCTGAAAATCAATATAGAAGCTATGCAGAATGTTGAGGCAAATACATGGCTTAATGCTTATGCTTGTTTGGAATCATGAATTTAAAATCTAAAATAGCGGTATTATGTAATAATCGGATGGCAATTCCTGCTTTGCAGTCTCTGCATTCATCAGGACAGCTTTATGGTATTGGTGTACCGGAAGGAAATACAGACGTTATTGATTTCTGTATGATGCTTTCAAGGCAATCTGGTATTCCGTTAATCATCATGAAGAAAGAAAAATTTTCTCTTCAGATAATTGAATTAATAGGAAAGGTAAATCCTGAATATATTTTTACCATGACTTTTCCCTGGAAGATTTCAGGTGAAATATTGAAAAAATACCCGGCTACATTCTATAATTTCCATTATGGTCTTTTACCGGAAATGCGTGGTGCAGATCCTGTATTTCAATCATTAAGAAGTCAGGCTAAAGAAACAGGCATCACCGTTCATGTAATAAATGAAAAAATTGACAGAGGCGCTGTCATACTTAAAAAGACCTTACCTATAAGCTCAAATATGACCCATGGTATTTTGTGTACCAATTTATCATGGTTAGGAGCTAATCTTCTTATTGAACTTTTGCCTCTGTTAAAAAATGGTTTTCAGGGAACTGAACAGGAAAATTTAAAAGCAAAATATTATAAAAAACCACAAGCGGAAGATGTATGCATATCATGGCAAAAGTCTGATGCTCAAACTATTGAAGCTCTTTCCAGAGCGTGTAATCCTTGGAATAAAGGTGCTTATACTCAATGGAATGGTTGGAATATAAGAGTAGTTGAAGCTACTGTTGTTGAGAAAATAAATGATCTGCCTAATCCTCCGGGAACTATTCTTTCACTCAGTGAAGAAAGCGGTTTAATCGTAAAATGCAGTAATGAAACTCAGCTTCGCCTGGATATTATATATACAGATGAAGGTTTTATGAGTGGTCATAAATTAAGTGCATTTGGCTTAAAAAAAGGCAGTCAGTTGATCAATTTGTAATCGAAAATGTTAAATATGAAAAATTTCTATCTAAAAATTAAAGAACGAACCAGCTTCATCATGTTAGTAGGTTCGTTATTATTTGCCTCCGGAGCTTATGCGCAGACAACTCTTGCGCCGGGAGATATCGCCTTCACGGCGTACGATTCTACTCCGTTAGCAGGTGCAGGAGATCGCTTTTCATTTGTTTTGCTCACCAATATTTCGAGCGGAACAAAGATAAGTTTCACAGATCGGGGCTATAACGGTTCCGGATGGCAGGCTGCAGCGAGTACAGAATCTTCCATTACCTGGACGAGCGGCACTGCGTTGCCGGTAGGAACCGAGGTGTTTATTGTTGGGCTTGTAGCTTCTACCTACAACCCTGCTTCATCTACATCAACGGTTAACGGTACTGTTGCTCTTACCGAAGGGACTTCTACAAACGGACTTTCTTTATCTAATGTGGGAGACCAGATTATAGCATTTCAGGGAGGAAACGGCAGTATAACAGGATCTGGAGCGTACTCTATTGCAGGGATTAACTATTTTTATACTGCAGGTTCAACTTCTGTAGGATGGAACGTCGGAGCATCGGCAGGACCTAATTCTTCATTAATGCCTCCCGGTCTTACCGGTGGAACCAGTGCGTTTTATACTGGATCTGTTACGGGAAATACACTTGCACAGTCAGGAAAATTCGATTGTTCCGGAACACCTACTACAACAGCGGCAAATGTTCGTACAACAGTGATGACTCTTGCGAACTGGTCACTTAGTACAGCTTCTGTTGGTCAATATTCAGGATGTACATTTCTGGCGAGTAATCCTGTAATTACGGCAAGTCCGGCAAACAGAACTATATGTGCAGGAGGCACCACTACCTTTACGGTTGCTGCTTCGGGAGCCACTTCTTATCAGTGGTATCAGAATTCTGGCAGTGGATTTATTGCTTTGACTAATACCGCTCCTTATTCAGGAGTTACAACCAATACTTTAACAATCACAGGGGCTACTTCAGCAATGAACGGCTATCAGTACCGTGCGGTGGCAATTGGTTCAGGCTCTGCTACTTCTACTGCTGCTACATTAACTGTTGTAAGCATAAGTACCACAGGAAGCAAAACTGATGTATCCTGTAACGGTGGCTCCAATGGTGTTGCTACGGTAGTACCATCAGGTGGTGTTGCGCCTTATACCTATTTCTGGGCACCTTTCGGTGGCACGGCTGCAACGGCTACCGGTCTGTCTGCCGGCACCTATACTGTAACGGTTACAGATAATTTGGGATGTCAGGCCACAAGAACATTTACGATTAATCAGCCTGCAACAGCAGTTTCAGGAAGTACGGTTGTAACGAATGTAGCATGTAACGGTGCTTCAACAGGAGCAATTAATTTAACTCCGACAGGTGGAACTGCACCATATACGTTCAATTGGGGTGGTGGAATCACGACAGAAGACAGAACAGG
>NZ_JBVYOF010000023.1:103375-104141 GCF_056133985.1 Chryseobacterium sp. L12
AACGGTGGTTCAACAGGAGCCATCAATTTAACACCAACAGGCGGAACAGCGCCATACACTTTCAACTGGGGTGGTGGAATCACGACTGAAGACAGAACAGGATTGGCAGCAGGAACATACACTGTAACCATTACAGATGCCAACGGATGTACCGGAACAGTTAATGCAACGGTAACTCAGCCAGCAACAGCCGTTTCAGGAACAACGGTAGTAACTAATGTAGCATGTAACGGTGCTTCAAACGGAGCGATCAATTTAACACCAACAGGTGGAACTGCACCATACACCTTCAATTGGGGTGGTGGAATCACGACAGAAGACAGAACAGGATTAGCAGCAGGAACTTACACAGTAACCATCACAGATGCGAACGGATGTACCGGAACTGTTAATGCAACGGTAACTCAGCCTGCAACAGCAGTTTCAGGAAGTACGGTAGTAACTAATGTAGCATGTAACGGTGCTTCAACAGGAGCAATTAATTTAACTCCGACAGGCGGAACTGCACCATATACGTTCAATTGGGGTGGTGGAATCACGACAGAAGACAGAACAGGACTTTCAGCAGGAACTTATACGGTAACGATCACTGATGCCAACGGATGTACAGGAACGGTTAATGCAACAGTAACCCAGCCTGCAACAGCCGTTTCAGGAACAACGGTTGCAACGAATGATGCGGGTAACGGTGGTTCAACAGGAGCAAGTAATTTAACTCCGACAGGCGGAACGGCACCTTATACATTCAACTGGGGTGGTGGAGTTA
>NZ_JBVYOF010000024.1:0-69917 GCF_056133985.1 Chryseobacterium sp. L12
GCAACAGCAGTTTCAGGAACGATTTCCCAGACGAATGTAAGCTGTAACGGCGGATCTAATGGTTCAGCATCAATAACAGTTTCTGGTGGAACTGCACCATATACATATTCATGGTCACCAACAGGCGGAACTGCTGCAACAGCAACAGGACTTTCAGCAGGAACTTATACCGTTACGGTAACGGATGCTAATTCTTGTACAACAACAAGAACGGTAACTATTACGCAATCGGCTGCTGTTGGAGCTCCAACTGGAGCTGCTGTTCAAAGTTTCAACGCTGGTGATACTTTAAGTGCTTTAGTTGTGAACGGACAAGGTATCAAATGGTATGCTTCTGCTGCTGATGCTGCAAATCATACAGGTAGTTTACCAATGACAACTCTGATTGTAAATAATACAACCTATTACGCTACACAAACTTCCGGTGGTTGCGAATCAACGGCTTCATTAGCTGTACTCGCTTATAACGCAAGTTTAAGTGTTGGTAATATAATAAAGTCTAATTCATCAATGCAGATTTATCCTAATCCAGTTAGAGAAGTTCTTAACTTCAGTGGTGAGGAAAAAATAATCAAAGTAGTAATTTTCTCGGGTGAGGGAAGAAAGATTACGGAGAAAACTTTCCAAAAAGGTGAAAGAAGTGTTGATGTTCATTCTTTAGTACAGGGAGTATATCTGATTCAGGTTTTCACACAAGATAATACTCAGACATTTAAGTTTATCAAAAAGTAAATTAATGTTCATTTAGATAATAACAGCAGTAATTATATTACTGCTGTTATTTTTTTATATTAATTGTAATGGAGAAGTAATTATTTTAAATTTTAAATAATTATTAATAGAATAAATGAATAGATTGTAGTTGGAATATTATTTTTTATAATAATTATAAATATGCTTTAAATGCTCAATTATCGTAAAATCCCTGAATAAATCACAATGATAAATTCTTATATTTGAAAGGATAAAAACTAATAACTATGTACAACTTTAAAACCGTTCAGAGGGTCTATGAAACCGCCTAATCAATACTGATACCATCAAACAGTCCTTATTTCGAGCTTAGAAATGTCTTCTTTATTACATGAAGACAGGTTTATTAACACCAAATTTTACAAAAATGATTATCAACAAAATTCTCAACGTCGATGATTATTATTACGACGTGTTCATGGCGATTTCAGAATCCCTCACAGGATTTTCCGTGAACGAACTGCAATCTACAGGCTTAACCGAGATTTATTACCAGTACATTCTCAGCCAGATTGAAACGGCAACTTTTATCGAATTTCTGAATGTTTCTAAAAATGTTCTTGAAAATTCTGAGAACAAGGAACAGCTGAAAAGCACGATTAAAGCTGAAATTATTGCCAATCCTGCAACTCAGGGCATTGCTCAGAGTGTTATCACGCTTTGGTATCTGGGAACCTGGGAAGGTGCTTATGTAAACGACAGATCTTATAAAGAAGGTCTTGTGTGGACGGTAATGCATGCGCATCCGCCGGGAGCAAAACAGCCGGGCTTTAAATCTTGGGAAACAAAACCTGTAAACAGCAACTCATGAATCATACAGAAAAAACACCGCAAAAAAAAGATGTAATCATCGTAGGAACAGGAATTGCCGGTTCTTTGATTGCTAAACTTTTAACAGACCATGTTTTTGATACAGATGCAAAAAAAATGGTTCACCGTACTGAAACGGACGACTCAAAAACCTACAAAGAACTATCAATCTTAATGTATGAAGCCGGATTGGAAGCCGGAATAGAGTTGGATTCTGCAACATCAATGGTTACTTACAACGATTATATCCGTAAGTTCTACATGGAAGAAGCCAAAGTTCCGAATTCACCGTATCCGGATCTGAAACAGGCGCCTTCTCCGAATGTTCTGGATATGCAGCCAATTGTTCAGCCTTTTCCGGATAAAAAAGGGTATTTGGTGCAGTTTGGTCCAATGCCTTTTGCGAGTGATGCCATTCGTGTAGGAGGAGGAACCACGCTTCACTGGCTCGGAACAACACCCAGAATGCTTCCCAATGATTTCAGACTGAAAGAAAAATACGGCAGAGCCATGGATTGGCCAATTGATTATGATACTTTGAAGCCTTATTACGAAATGGCCGAATTTGAGATCGGTGTTTCCGGAAATGTGGCAGCACAGCAATATCCTATCAACGAAAGTGTGGAAGAATATTACGGCAAAGATTATGTGTTTCCGATGGAAGAAATCCCGCAGAGTTATATGGATCATCAGATTATAAAGGGATTGGCGGGAACTTCAGTTCAGATAAATTCAGAAGAAATTCCGTTAACGATGGTTCCATCACCGCAAGGAAGAAATTCTACTCCGAATATTGCTTACGGAACCTCTAAATTAATTAAGGTGGAAGCTTCAGAATCAGGATATCAATTATCATTAAACAATATCGAAGATGAGGAGTATAAAGCTTTAGGATCAGTCTGGAATCCTTATCAGGGAGAACGTTGCGAAGGAAATGCCTCATGTGTTCCTATTTGTCCGGTTCAGGCAAAATATAACGCCTTGAAAACACTCAAAAAAGCTTTGTATAAAGTCAATAAAAACCAGAATATTCAGAGAAACCACAATATTCAGATTCAGGCGCAGAGTGTTGTTTATAAATTGAGTGTAGATGTGGAAGATCAGGAAAAAATCTCTAAAGTTCACATCAGAAGATACATTTCAAGGGAAAAAACAGATTTTGTGGAAGAAGTGATTGATACTAAAAATTCCATTGTCATTCTTGCTGCAAACGCTTTTGAAAATCCTAAAATTCTTTTAAATTCAAAATATACTGTTTGGGAAAACGGACATAAAATTGAAAAAACCGCAGCCAACAGAAGCGATCAGGTAGGAAGAAACCTGATGGATCATATGGTAATGCTGACTTGGGGATTATTTCCTGATCCTGTTTATTCTTACCGAGGTCCGGGTTCTACAACCAATATTTCGTCTTTCCGTGACGGAAATTTCAGAAGTGAATTTTCGGCGTGGATTTCTCCTCTCGACAATTGGGGATGGAGCTGGCCCGCTTTTTCTCCCGGATCAGACCTTTCACAATTCTTAAATGAAGGACTTTTCGGTGAAGACCTGAAACAGGCTTTAACGTACAGACTTTCCAGACAGGTGCTTTTCCATTTTGAAATCGAACAGCTTCCGAATCCTAATAACAGAGTAACCATCAACGATCAGTATTTGGATGTATTGGGAATTCCGCGTCCTGTGATTAATTATGAACTGACGGAATACGAAATGAAAGCAATGCAGCAGGCAAAACAGGCTTCAGATCAGATGTTTGAAAGATTGGGTATTCAGGATTTTACTCAATATAACGCAACAGACAACAATACTTTTGTCTATGACGGTGTAAGATATTCTTACAACGGAGCAGGACATATTGTAGGAACTCACAGAATGGGCGATAATCCCGATGATTCTGTAACCAACAGTTATTGCAAATCCTGGGATCATCCTAATTTATACATTGTAGGAGCAGGAAACATGACCACGTTGGGAACTTCTAATCCTACACTTACTTTATCCGCATTTACCATCCGTTCCGTAGAATCTATTTTGAAAGATCTGGAAACAATTTTAAAATAAAAAAAATGAGACAAAGACTTATCAATAAATCAGAACCTCAGGAAAATAATAATCTTCTGAGAAGTTCTTTAGCTAAAAATACCATTGTTGCAGAAGCAATTTCTTTACAGTCGTTATTATTTGATTCAAGCATCAATAAAGAAAACTGGATCGAAGGTCTGAAATATCACAGTAAAACGTTAACCAATCTTTTGCTGAATAACCAGATTGAAGAATTTAACCAATATCTGCAGTCTCAGTTTCACGGCGAAATCTCTGAAATGTTTCCTGTGGCAGAACTTTCAAAAACATCTTTTGAAGTTAAAAAAGGATTAACAGAATTAGATTATATTCCTATTTTACAGGATCTTTTGCAGACCGCAATTTTAATAGAACATTCTACCATTCCCCCGTATTTAACGGCATTGTATTCTATTAAAGACGGAACCAACGTTTTGGCATCACAGATTATCAGAAGTGTTGCGGTAGAAGAAATGCTTCACATGATTATGGTTTGCAACGTGATGAACGCAGTAAGCATTCAGCCTTCAGTGAACAGACCCGAAAATTACCCGACTTATCCGATGAAATTGCCAATGAATGTAGATTTCTATGTGGGGCTGGAAACATTTTCTTCAAACAGCATCGCAACTTTTATTGCTATTGAAAGTCCGAGTAATCCTTTGGTAGAAGCTCCGAAATACGATTATGATGCAGAACCGAATGCTTTACTTTCAAAAAGTGCAGTTCAGGAAAATAATCTGTGGACACTGGAGAATATGAAAGATTTTATGATGCAGAATGTTCATACCATCGGAGAATATTATGATGTTTTATTCTTTTATATTGTTGTTTTCCAGATTATTGCTTACTATAAAGCCAACGGGAAATTGCCTCAGACTTTTGAAGAATTAAATAAAGGCGGAATTTTTACTGGAGATCCTGCCAAACAGATCCGTCCCGAACAATATTATGGAAGTGGCGGAAAACTGCATCCCGTAGAAGCTTTGGAAGGGGTAATTCTTGTTTTTCAGGAAATTAAAGGACAGGGAGAAGGTGCAGATGATTCTATTTTTGATGTAGATGCGTCACAGTTTGAAGAAGGGGCAGAACTGGCGCATTATTTCAGATTTAAAGAAATTTTCCATGAACATTTTTATTTGGAAGGAGATTACACACCGTTTACCGATGAAAACGGAATGATGCCGGTAACAACTCCGCCTGTCGGAAAACCGCTTCCTGTCGATTGGAACGCAGCCTATCCTATGAAGCCAAATCCAAAAATGGCAGATTATCAATCGAATCCGCAGTTATTTGAGCAGGGAAAAGCATTTAATGAAACCTACAAAAAATTGTTGGATGCTATTCAGGCAGCTGTAGAAGGAAATCCCGAAGAACTGGCGAAATCCGTCATGTATATGTACGGTTTGAAAGAGCAGGCAATCGGATTGATGAGTCAGCCATTAGATTCGCAGTATAATGCGGGACCTACTTTTGAATTTCCTTTATAATTAATCAACCAAAAAACTAATATATCATGTTAAAAAGAAAAAAAGACGGACTGGAACAACAGGATGGTCAACTCTTAAGAGCCTCGGCAGAAAGTACAAAAGGCTATTTGGCAACGCTTATGGATGGGTATTCCAAACTTTTGATTGATGATCCTGTAAGACCATTTAGAGAAGAAAATTTAGCGGAAATCGCCAATAATGTTGATTATGGAATTTTAGCAGCTCTGGAAGGAACCTGGGTGAGTTACAATGCGAATTACAATCAAAACATTAAAAGACCGTCATTAGGAAGCGGAATTCATACGACGATTATGCCTTCTCCGGGAACTGATCAAAATAGAATTCCTGGGAAATTCAGCTTTGATACGGAAGAATATATTGAAAAATTAACTTTCGAAATCGTTCCGGGCGGTGTTCGTAACCGTGGCGGTGCGAGTGAACTGTTTTGTGGTGCGGTAAAATATGATCAGACCATTAAAAGCGTAAATAAAGTTGAAGGAAAACCTGATCTGGAATACGCAGGGATTCACGAAGAAAACGGAATGTATCTTTGGCTGAGTGATGTGTACAATTATGCAGCAACCAAAGAAACCATTGAAAAAGACCGCGGAATTCATGCATTTTCGCAGGAAGATTATCAGAAATACGGTTACAAAGGGGAATACAGAAATGAACCATTGGTTCAGGTAAAAGATGACTTTGGAAATGTGAGCTATATTCTTTTAAGTGAATTAAAAGAAGGGCAGGAATATTTTGAAATTATTCCGGCGCAGGAAATAAAGCCGGGAGACGGCATTACCGGTCCTTATTTTATTCCGGATTATTCGATCTCCAGAAGTGGCGTTATTCCTCACGGAAGCACGATTACCTTATTGGGAGATATTGCACCGAGCGGATCAAATTATTTAATCAGCGGTGCTCCGCAATTTCCTTACGGTGATGCAGCGTGGCAGCCGGATCATCTTGCGATTTCACCAACGATGGGCGGAGCCGGTGCAAGTGTGGCCAACCCGATCAATCTCGATCAGCCAGCTCCGGCTTGGGTTCATGAGACATTAACTGACGAAAACGATCCCGGTTCCAATAAAATATATACTCAAAGAATTCTTGCGAACGATCTTTATCCTTATTGTGTAAGACCCGATATGCGACTGAGAGATACATTAAGCGGACAAAATGTTGCCAATTATGTTCTGATTCAGATGTCGTCAAAAATGAAAACCGGAGCGCAGGGAGGAATTTTAAATGTTCCTTTTGTTAACCGATTTGTTCCTACTGTTGAAGTAGATTTCAGAATGTGGATAGAAACGGTGATAGAAGACGGAAAAGAAATCCTTCAGCTGCAATATGAGCAGATTATCTTTTTTGAATTTGATTTCGGAAATGACGGCGGTACTACAAGCTGGCCGCACATTCAGGTGAATACGCTTCGTAAGATTGAAGATATTCCTGCAGATCAGAGAAAAATTATTGAAGAGCAGTTTTTCAACGTACCTTCCGGAATGAGTATGACAACACCTGCTACCAATGCTGAACGTGCTGTAAATCCTCCTGCAGGATGTCCGTATCATAAACCTTAATTTTAATTTTAATAATAATTCTACGGTGTTGATGATTAAACACCGTAGTTTTTTTATTATGGATGTGTTAATTCTTTAAAGTTGGCAAAAGCACTTTATTATTAATTATTTTTGATACTGAGCTAACTTCAATAATAGTAGTACTTTATAATGTTTTTTTAAATTAGATGTGGTATGCAGTAATTTGATTTTGAATATAGTATAGGCTTTGGTGGCACATGCTTTGCGTATTTAAGAGTATGACACCAACCAAAAATTCACAAAATACAGACCTTGATCTGGAAGTGCGCCATGCTTTCAAGGAATTTGTTGATGATACACTTTTTCCTTGTGTGGCAGCCAAAGCTGCACTCAACAGAGATCAGATGCACATTTTTGTTGCAGGTCATTTAGCTTGTCCAAAAGATGATCAAGATATCCTGGACTTTATTTATAAATTTATAGATGAATATAGAGCATCAGAACAAGATTTTCATACCGTCTGTGTAATTTTTCCTGAAACACACCCGATCAATGAAGAAAGTTTTGACCGTTTACTATGGAGCAGATTACAGGCATTGTCTGATCTTGATGCACTGAAGTATCCTTATGACCGACGGGTAGATACTGATCCTTCATCACCACAATTCAGTTTCAGTTTAGGAGAAGAGGCGTTTTTTATCATAGGTCTTTTCCCGGGAAGCAGCAGAGAAGCAAGAAGATTCCGGTATCCGACCATTGTATTCAATCCTCATGCTCAGTTTGAAAAGCTCAGATCATTAAAGAGATATGATAAGATGAAAAATATTGTCCGTAAGAGAGATGTTGAGCTAAGTGGTACTATTAATCCGATGCTTAATGATTTTGGTGATGATTCTGAAGCCTATCAATACAGCGGTATGCAATACGACAAAAACTGGGAATGTCCATATAAATATAATAATCAATGAATACAATTTCGCCACGAAGCGGCACGGCATTTATCCTTAAAAAAGGAGAAAAACTTAAAATAACAGATATAGCAGGAGAACAGGTTTCCGACTTTATCTGTTTTAATCTGAATGATACCAAAGAATATCTGTCGTCTGGAAGAACAATAGATTATGCAGAAACTATCTTTCTTACTAAAGGAGATCCTTTTTATTCAAACAGGAGTAACATTATGTTTAATATCCTGGAAGATACAGTAGGTCGTCATGATTTTTTGCTGACTCCATGCAGTGCAGATACGTTTCGTATCATTTATGGACACGAAAATCCACACCGTGGCTGTTTTGGTAATCTTTGTGAAGCGCTGAAACCATACGGCATTGAACCGGATGCTATTCCTATCTGTTTTAATGTTTTTATGAATGTAACGGTTGATGGCGAAAGCGGTAAAATAAGTGTGCTGCCTCCTAAAAGTGGGGCAGGAGATTATATAATCATTGAGGCAGAAATGGATCTGATTATAGGAATGACAGCCTGTTCGGCAGAAATGTCTAATAATTATTCTTTCAAACCGATTGGCTACACAGTTATATGAAGTTTTCTTTTTTAATTAAAGTTTAAAATTGTTAAAAAAAACGCTGTAAACCTTTATGTTTACAGCGTTTTAGCTTATTTTGGTTTCCCAACTGGCGGAGAGTGAGGGATTCGAACCCCCGGACCTGTTACAGTCAACAGTTTTCAAGACTGCCGCAATCGACCACTCTGCCAACTCTCCCTGAACTCCGATTATATCGTTGTTTACAGTGGTGCAAATATAAAATGTTTTTTTATTTTGACCAAGAAAATTTTGTAATATTTTTTATTACCAGTTTTTATCAATCATAAAGATCATTTGTGTCATTACTACGGCTCCTAAAAGCAGCTCTCTTTTGCTGACTTTGTCAAAAGTATCTTTTTCTGAATGGTGATAATCAAAATATCTCTGAGTATCTACAACAAGCTCCGCAAGAGGAATACTCAGCTTTTTTAAGGGCGCAATATCCTGAATGGCATCTGTCTGTCCAAAATCATATACTCCATAAGGCAGAAAATAATTTTTCCATTCAAATATAAGCTTTCTTCTCTGGGGTGACATATCAAGAGAAAAACCTCGTGGAGAGTAACCTCCTGCATCTGTCCCCAAAGCAAAAATGTGTTTTTCATCTTTCTTTTTTGCCTGAGCTTCATACATATCCCGTCCCTGACCGCCGTTTTCGCTGTTGGCATACAATACTATTCTCAGAGTATGGTTGTTATCATATCCCAATGCTTTAAATGCGCGAAGAACCTCAATAGACTGTGCTACTCCGGCTCCGTCATCATGAGCTCCTTCGGCAAAATCCCAGGAATCCAGCTGTGCGCCAATGAGTATTATTTTGCTGTCTTTTTTACCCGGAATCTCACCGATAATATTATGATTGATGGTTTCACCCTTTAATTCTGCCGTCATATTGATTTTAGCTTTCACCGTTTGGGTTTTCAGGAGTTTTTCCAGTTCATCAGCAGATCTTACACCTATTGTTAAAGCTGGAATTTTTGCTTTATCATCCGGTTCGTAATAAATCATTTTTGCATGCGGAATATCATCTGAAGCGGTCGTTAGTGAACGGATGATTAATGCTTTTGCACCTTTTTTACCGATTACCGATGCCGATAATAGTTTAGATTTAGCAGCAATCAGATAAGAATCTGTAGTATTGATGATGGTAGGATCTATCATATAGTTTACAAATATGATTTTATCCTTTACCTGTGCGGTAGTGAGATTTACCAGTTCCTGTGCAGTATTTACCAAAAGAATATCGGCAATCAGATCTTTGCCTTTTGTCCCTTCTGAATTTCCGAAAGACAACATTCTCACATTTTTCCAGTCACCGGATGAGGTTTTGATCTGTAAAGATTCTTTTCCCCGTACCCAGATCGGAACTTTTACCTCCTGTTTCCATACATTTTCTGCTCCTGCTTCTTTCAGTTTTTTTTCTGCCCATTCGGTAGCTTTTGCATATCCCGGAGTAGCACTGAATCTTGCTCCAATTCCTTTGGTAAGTTCGCCCAGATTATCGTACGCCGTACCATGAAGGAAAACTTCATCTGAAATTTTCTTAAATTCTTCCTGATAATTAAATTTAGGTATCTGTTTTTGCTTTTTGGCAGGATATTTTTTTTGTGAAAATAAAAATCCACTCAAAAAGAGTGGAAGTATGATGAGTAAGATTTTTTTCATTTTTACTGACCGTTTTCTTTTCGGAGTATAAAAATAAACAAAAAAACAGATAATTATTGCTTCATATCGTACATTAATAAAGCTGTGATCAGTTTTGGTTCTATAAATGTACACTTCGGAGGCATTCTCAGCTTCAGATCTGAAATTTTAATCATATCATTAAAGCTTACCGGATATATACCAAACCCTACTTTACCTTCGCCGTTATCTACCTTTTCTTTTAGAAGATTGATTCCTGCAATGTCTGATGTTCCTTTTACATAAGATATTTCGTCTGAACTGTCAGAATCTTCAATATTTAAAATATCATTAATGATATATTTATCTAAAATATGATGATCCAGATTATCCAATGACATTTCCTGAGATCTCAGGTCATGTTTTACGTGTAATGAATAAAATTTACCTTCCATATACATAGAAATGTGAAATTTTTGGGAAGGGTAGTACGGTGTTTCACCTTTTTCGTGAATAAGAAAATACTTTTCAAGTCTCTTTAAAAATTCATCACCTGAAAGATCTCCCAAACTTCTGACAATTCTGTTATAATCATGAATTTTAATCGACTGATTGGATACAATGAAACTGTATACAAAATTGTAAGCTTCTGTACCGTTATGTCTTTTATTTTTTTCTTTCAGCCGTTTGGCATAAAGTGCGGTAGATCCGATTCTGTGGTGACCGTCTGCAATATAAAAAGAATCAATCTGATCAATTACTTCCTTAAACTGCTGTAGCTTCAGGCGGTTATCAATTCTCCAGATTTTATGTCTAATTCCTACGCTGTCTGTATGGTTAAAAATCGGAACATTTTTTTCTTCATGATTCATCAGCAATTCTATCTTAGAATTGGAAGGGTAGGTAAGGAGCACCGGCTCTGCCTGAAGATTCACCTTCTCAAGATAGTGTGCAAGTTTTTCCTTTTTCTGCGGAATGGTACTTTCATGCCTTTTTATCTTCCCTGCCCAGAAATCTTCAATGCTTGATAAACCCAAGAGTCCTCTGAAAACCTGTTTGTTGGGATAAATCTGTTCGTAAAGATAATAGGCAGAATTGTCCTGAACCAGAACATTTTCCTCCAGCAATTCTTCGAAAGTAGAACGTATTTTCCTCAGATTCCGGTCTACATCCTTAGATTTGCTTACAACATAAGGTTTAATCATGTTGATGTACGTTTTTTCTACTTGCGCTTTTTCTGCAATTTCGCTCTGTGAATAGTTATCTAAAGGATGTGTGGGAAATGTAGCCTCATGATCCTTATGAGGTCTTATTCCACGGAAAGGTTTAAAAACAGGCATATATGTGTTATAGTTTCTTTTTAATTTCGATTATTTGTTTAGCTAGCTCAGTACCTATTTTCTCTTGTGCGTCAACAGTATTTCCGCCGAGGTGAGGGGAGAGAGAAAGGTTGGGATTCATTAATAGTATCAATTCCGGAGCCGGTTCGTTTTCAAAAACATCCAATGCTGCTCCTGCTACTTTACCGGATTCTATAAAATCAAGCAAAGTTACTTCATTGATTACTCCGCCTCTTGCTGTGTTAACGATATAAACTCCGTCTTTCATTTTTTCAAACTGAGGAGTATCAATAATATATTCTGTAGTTTGCGGAGTATTGATGCTTATAAAATTTGCATCTTTTAAAAACTCATCGGTGTTATTGGTAGAAGTAATTTCAAAATTAACTTTTTGTCCATCGAAAAAATCTAAGGTTAAAACCTCTGTTCTTGGTTTTCTGGTAAGGACTTTTACTTTCATTCCTAAAGAAATCCCCATTTTTACCACTTCCTGCCCAATACTTCCGAATCCAATCACTCCTAAAGTTTTACCAGCCAGTTCATAAGCGTTGCTGAAAGACTTTTTCATTGCATTAAAATGAGTTTCTCCTTCTAAAGGCATCAGTCTGTTCGACTCATGTAAAAACCGGGCTAATGAAAAAAAGTGAGCAAAAACCAGTTCCGCAACAGATTTTGATGAAGCAGTAGGTGTATTGATGACATACAGTCCTTTCTCAATGGCATACTCTACATCAATATTATCCATTCCGATACCGCCTCTTCCTACGATTTTAAGATTGGGACAAGCGTCTATCAAGTCTTGTCTAACTTTGGTTGCGCTTCTTACCAAAAGCACGTCTACGTTATTTTCGTTGATGAAATTGATGACATGATCCTGAGCAACTCTGTTTTCGAGCAATTCAATTCCTGCATCTTTTAAAGCAATTTCTCCGGCTTTTGAAATTCCATCGTTAGCTAAAACTCTCATTTTTTATTTTAATTTTGATATATAAAACTGAATATTTAAAAAATATTTAATTGAAGCGCAAATTAAGAATTTTTAAAATAATGTTAATTATTTATCAGATTTAAGATTGATAATCCTATTTTATTGATCTCATCACATCTACAAGAACCTGTACACTTTCAATAGGCATAGCATTGTAGATACTTGCCCGGTAACCTCCCAAACTTCTGTGACCATTCAGTCCGTTGATTGAGGCTGCTTTCCATGCCGCATCAAATTCTTCTTTCTTAGTTTCATCAAGCAGCTTAAAAGATATATTCATGAGAGAACGGTCTTCTTTCACACAAAAAGTCTCAAACAGAGGATTGGAATCAATTTCGTCGTAAAGCAATTTAGCTTTAGCTTCATTTCTAGCTTCTGCTGCTGCAATTCCGCCGTTGTTCTCAAGATATTGTAAAGTTAACAGAGATGCATATACCGGGAATACAGGAGGGGTATTCAGCATAGATTCTTTACTGATATGCTGCGCATAATCAAAGTAAGAAGGAATATTTTCTCTTCCTGTTTTTTCGAGAATCTCTTTTTTAATTACGACTAAAGTTACTCCTGCAGGACCCATGTTTTTCTGAGCTCCGGCATATATCAAATCAAATTTTGAAAAATCAAGCTGTCTTGAAAAAATATCAGAACTCATATCACAAACCATCAATGTGTCCGTTTCCGGAAAGGTTTTCATCTGGGTTCCGTAAATTGTATTGTTGGAAGTGCAGTGAAAATAATCGTATTCGGCACCTACTTTATAATCTTTTGGTATAAATGAGTAATTTTCTTCCTTAGAAGAACCTACAATGTCCACATTTCCTACTTTCTTAGCTTCTTTAATTGCTCCTGCAGCCCATGTTCCGGTATCAAGATAAGCTGCTTTTCCGCCTACTTTCATCAGATTGTACGGAACCATGGCAAACTGAAGACTTGCTCCGCCGCCCAAATACAAAACTTCATATTCGTCGCCCAGATTCATCAGTCTTTTCACAATGGCACGAGCTTCATCCATTACCTCTACAAAATCTTTGCTTCTGTGAGATATTTCCAGAATAGATAAGCCAATTCCGTTAAAATCTAAAATAGCTGCTGCCGATTTTTCAAATACTTCCTGTGGTAAAATGCATGGTCCTGCACTGAAATTATGTTTTTTGCTCATTTTTGCTGTTTTTAAATTGCTTCTCACCTTAAGATCAGCATTTATTTATAATATATTTTGATTGTGATTTATCCGTAAAAATCAAAAAACCGTCTCATGTTGGATGAGACGGCAGTACTTATTCACCGTGTAAAAATGCTTTTTTATTCAGTAAGGCTTCCTCAGATTCTACATGATCTTCATCCGGAACACAGCAATCTACAGGGCAGACTGCGGCACACTGTGGTTCTTCGTGAAATCCTTTGCACTCAGTACATTTGTCTGTAACGATAAAGTAAACATCGTCACTTACAGGTTCCTGCGGTGAGTTGGCATCTACCGTAAGACCTGAAGGCAGAGTAACAATTCCTGAAAGTTCGGTACCGTCTGAAGCTTTCCAGTCTACTGCTCCTTCATAAATTGCATTATTGGGACATTCCGGTTCGCAGGCTCCGCAGTTAATGCACTCATCAGTTATTTTAATAGCCATCGCTAATTTTTTTTAAATTTGCACAAAATTACAAAATATTCCCCAATTTTGCAGTAATTATGAACAACGAAAAAAGAGTTTTAGGACTCAGCAGGCTTAGCCGGTATATCACAGACTTTTTAGCAAAAGAATCAGAGCTTTTTAACGATAATGATGCCGAATTTGAGGGTGTTTTAAAAAGATCTGAAATTGAAAACCCTTGGTTTACCATTGAAAATCAAAAGTATGCATTGAAGCAGTGGGCAGAATTGATGACGGTGGAAAATTTGAACAAATGGCTTGGTAATTATTCTCTTACCAAAATTTCCAAAAAAGTCGGACTTATTTTAGCAGGAAATATTCCGCTGGTTGGGTGGCATGATGTAATTTCGGTTATACTCAGCAACCATATTCCTCTGATAAAACTTTCATCAAAAGACAAACTGATGATTCCTTTTTTATTAAAGAAATGGAATGAGTTTTCTGAAGAACCCATTATCTTTGAACTGGTGGAGAGACTCGAAAGTTTTGATGCAGTAATAGCTACAGGAAGTAACAACACGGCAAGATATCTTGAATTTTACTTTAAAAATCATCTCAATATTATCAGGAAAAACAGGACTTCTGTATCTGTTCTGAAAGGAGACGAAACCGAAACTGAACTAAAGCTTTTAGCTAAAGATATTTTCCAGTACTTTGGTTTAGGATGCAGAAATGTAACAAGAATTTTTATTCCCAAAGATTTTTTAATTGACAGATTATTTGAAAGCTTTATTGAATTTCAGGACGTGATTAACCACAATAAATACGCTAATAATTACGATTACAACAGAGCGATTTACCTTTTGAATCAGGATAAATTCTGGGATAATAATTTTGTAATGCTGAAGGAAGACGATAAATTATTCAGTCCGCTTTCTGTTATTAATTTCAGCAGATACGATTTTCTGGATGAAGTGAAAAGTTTTATCGCTGAAAACGAAGAAAATATTCAGTGTGTGGTAGCAAAAGATGAACTCGGATTCAATTCAGTTTCTTTTGGTGAAGCGCAGAATCCAGGATTAGATACTTATGCTGATAATGTGGATACTATGAAATTTCTGGAGGTTATCTGATTTATTTTCATTAAATTTAGTCGGTTTTAAACATGATTTAGAATGAAAATATCAGGCATTATTGTTTTTTTACTGACAGTTTCTTTTTTTTCTGCACAGAATATAAAAATTCAAAAGGCAGATTTGCCAAAAGATAGAGTAGAAGCGTACAATCAATCGTTTTTTGATTTGGTTACTGCATTGAAAAAATCGGATAAAAATCAGGCAAGCCGCCTAATTTCTGATCAGCTAAAGGCAGATAACTCTGATCTTTTGGTGCAAAATCTTTCAGGAGGAATCAGTTTTGAAAGAAAAATGAAAATATATCAAACAGGAAATATTGAAATTGGTGGTGTAATGTATCCTGCTGTTCAGTACAAATATGAATCCGACTTATCGGTTTCACCAACAGATATAATTACTGTTGTATTTCAGAATGACGGAAAAATCAAAAAAATAATACCGTATTACAGCAAATAAAAATATAATATATAAATATGATGAATGATTCTTTGGTAGCTTATTCTACAGATGTTGAAAAAGCTGAATTTTACAAAAAAACTTACCTGCACGTTGCTTTGGCAATTGTTGCATTTATTGCGGTAGAAACCATATTGCTAAACGTAGTTCCTGCCGAAATGATTTATATGATGGTAGGGCAGAGATACAGCTGGCTTTTGGTTTTGGGAGTTTTCTGGCTGGCTTCATTTTTAGCTACAAAATGGTCTCTTGCACAAAGCAGATCTACACAATATTTCGGATTGGGAGTTTATGTGCTGCTTCAGGCTATTATTTTTCTGCCGATGATGTATATGGCGATGGCGTATACAGGTGGCGGAGAGGTTGTTTTTCAGGCAGCAACACTTACTGTTGCCATGTTTTCGGGAATATCTTTTATAACGTTTACATCCAAAAAAGATTTTTCCTTCCTAAGAAACATTATTGCTATTGGAGGATTTATTGCTTTGGGATTGATCGTTGCCGGAATGATTTTCGGTTTCAACCTTGGGCTTTGGTTTTCTGTGGGAATGGTAATTCTTGCTTCTGCAACTATTTTGTATCAGACCAGCAAACTGAAGGATGCCTATTCGACAGACCAGTATGTAGGTGCTTCTTTACAGCTTTTTGCTTCAATTATGCTTTTATTCTGGTATATCCTAAGAATTCTGATGAGCAGAAGAAGCTAAAATAATCAGTAACTCTTTACATAAAAAATCCTGATATAAAGTATAAATATCAGGATTTTTTTTGAATTATTTTAGTGCTTTTGCCACCATTTTGCAGTCTGCAGATTTCAAATTTTGTCCGCCTTTGTAATCAATTTTCTTTTCATCGGCGTAGCGCATGATTCCATTTTCATCTTTCTGATTTCCAATACCTTCAATGAGCATATTATCTTTCTGTATAAAGAAAATATCTCTTTTACTGGTTATTCCTTCAGAAGCAAATTCATAGGTAACTTTCAGAGTATCACCAGATTTGAAGCCGGATAATTCACCCTTAGAACTGTCTTTTTCAAAATTCTTGTAACTCATTTTACCCGATAGAGTTCCCAGATTATCATCTATGCTTACAAAAACGCTGTCTTTACCCGTAACACCCATATAGCAATAAGTTTTAGCGCCCAAGGTGTCAATTTGTTTTTCAGATTCGATTTCTGTATTGTTTGATAAAGAATCGCTGTTGGTTGTAGTATTTGCTGTATCGGTTTTTTTATTACAGTTAACTAAAAGAACAGATAAGATAGTGATTGCTGCAATTTTTTTCATAGATAGAATATTAAATGTTTAAAAAATTTGAGTTTGAAATGTTATGTTAAATAAAATTCTGTTAGCTAAAATAGTAAAATGCATACAAATCGAATAACAATTAATTGAAAATCTAATCGCTGAGAATCTCTTATAATTTTTTTTTCCTGGAGATACTTTTAATTATTTATTGTTAGAATCAATTTCATATATCATTTATTAATTGATAATTTAGTTTAACATAATAATACAATTGTAAAATTTGACACAATTGATAATTAATTATATATGTTATAAAAAGTCCTATAATTTATATTATGTTAAATAAAGTAATTTTCAGATTTTTATTTTCTTTTTCATAACTACATATTCCTACCCGAATAAAATCTTTTTAAAAGCCTTTGCTGCAAGGTGAACCTGTACTGCCCAATCATCAGCAGCGTCGCTTCCGGCATCATCCGAAATGTATTTCAGACATAAAAAAGGAATATTTTCTTTCATACAAATTAAAGCTAATGAATAAGCTTCCATATCAACAACATTGTATTCGGTGTTGATGTGATTCATTTCAAAATTGTCGCCGCTTCCGCAAATTCCTTCTGGAAGATGATTCATTTTTAATCCGTTGTCCAAAATTACAGGAATCCTAGAAAGCGGAGTTTCAAATTTTTTAAAACCCAAAGCCTGTACATCCATATCTCTCTGAATAAACTGGGTACAACATACTACATCACCTTTTTCAAAGCCAATTCCTCCTGCCGAACCCAGATTTATAATCAGTTTAGGTCTGTTTTTCTGCAATTCTTTTGTAAGTTCAATAGCAGCATTTACCTTTCCGATGCCTGTTAACAGCTTTTGGGTATGATCAAATTCTTTTGCTGCTTCTGATTCTAAGGCAAATATGAACAGAATATCTTCTAAACTATAAGGAATATCGTTAATGTGTATCATTTTATATTATGTTAAATAGAACAGGATTCATCTTCACCGCAAGTTAATGTACCTGTGTTTTCTTCATATATTTCAGATTCTTTATATGTCTGTGTAAGAGCATTTACAAAAAAATCTGCGGGCTGAGCTCCCGAAATTCCGTATTTCCCATCAAGAATAAAGAACGGAACCCCTGAAATTCTGTTATCTTTTGCTTGTTTAATGTCCAACTGAATATCGTTTTCAAACTCATTGTTTTGCAGACAGTTCTGAATGTCTGTATCGCTGATTCCGACAGATTGTGCAATTTCTGTTAAGATATTAAAATTGCCCACATTTTTTCCATCAATGAAGTGTGCTTTAAATAACTCCTCTTTAACCTCATTAGTTTTGCTGTATTTTTTGGCTAAATGGAGAAGCTGATGTGCTTTGTAAGTATTGGTAATCAATGCATTTTCAAAATTAAAATCAATTCCAGAAGCTTTTCCCATCACAGCAACCTGCGCTGTCATTTGTTTAGCCTGCTCAACAGAAACTCCTTTTTTATTTCTAAAATATTCATTTGTTGTCATTGTTTCAGAAGAATCTAATGTAGGATCAAGCTGAAAGCTTTTCCATTCTATTTCTATCTGATCTTTAAAAGGTATTTCCTGTACTGCCTTTTCAAAATTTTTCTTTCTTATGTAACAGAACGGACACATAATGTCTGACCAAATCTCTACTTTCATTTTTTATTGATTTAATTGTTTTTTATAAATTTTATCAGCAAATAATACATGAGCCAATAATGCTGCTAATCCCATACTTACCCCCACAACACAGACTCCTTTCCATTCTGCATATTTCCATGCAACAGAGGCAAGATAAGTTCCGAGTGATCCGCCGATGAAATAAGATACCATGTATACTGTATTCAGGCGGTTTACGGCATTGGTTTTAAGTAAGAAATAATTGGTCTGATTCATTATATGATTAGACTGTACTCCTAAATCAATAAGAATCACTCCAACAATAAGTCCCCAATAAGTATCACCTGCAAAATAGCTGAATCCCCAACTTGCCGTTAAAATTAAGATAGAATATAAAATAATCCGGTTAATGCTCATTTTCTTTTGCAAGCCTCCCACTTTTGCGGCAGCCAAAGCTCCCACCGCTCCTGCGAGACCAAAACTTCCTGCCACGGAGGCTCCTGCTTCGAAAGGTGGTCTTTCTATGTGAAAAACAAGGGTGGTGAAAAGTGCGCACAAAGAACCAAATCCCATAGCTCCGCGAAATGATGATAATTGAAGAACCGGCTGGGTTTTAGCAAGTTTTATAACCGAATTCATAAGTTCAAAATACGTTCCCTTGAAATTAGGCTGTATTTCAGGAAGCATTTTATACACAACAAACCATACCAAAAGCATAAGTGCCGCAGCAATTCCGTACATTGATCTCCATCCCCACATCTCTCCCACTATACCTCCCACAAATCTGGAAAGCAAAATTCCCATCAGCAAACCTGAAACGACCAATCCTATGTTCGCCGATTTTTGTGTTTCGGATGATAATTCTGCTGTAATAGGAACAAATAGCTGAGGAATAACAGAGGTAGTGCCTATAAGAAGACTTGCTACATATAACATCCATAGATCCGTTGCAAAAGTCATCCACAGAAGAGATAAAATCACCAGGATTAAATCTATAAGAATAAGTTTCTTTCGTAAAAATTTATCTCCTAAAGGAACTATCATAAGCAATCCAAAAGCATAACCCAGCTGAGTAAGTACGGAAATTTTTCCTGCTGCACTCTCTGTGACGTTCAGATCTTTTGAAATAAGCCCTAATAAAGGCTGATTGTAATAATTATTGGCTACGACAAGTCCGGAAATGATTGACATAAGCCAGATAATAGTCTTTGAAATTCCTTTTGGAGACGGATTCTGCATGAAATCTGCTTTGCTGTTTAAACCGAGTAAAGATAATGATTCAGGCAAAGATCAAAAAATAATTCAATATGTAAACATGAATAGAGCCAATCATTATTTTCAATTGGAAAGTTTGAAGAGAAATTCAGAAAAGAGCCAGAGAAGAAATAGAAAAAAATAATAATTTTATAGGGCTTGATCTTTATAGATAGATAATTATAAACACAGATATACCGTCTGTGTTTTTATTTTTCTGATTAAAAATGATTCATTAATAGGGTTTGGTGTAAAAATAGATAAGATTTAAGAAAATTCAACCTAAATCATTCTGATATGGATCAAAAAAATAATTTAGAAAAAAGAAGTCTCAGAGGCAAAACAGTTGTAGTTACCGGAGGAAGCAGCGGTGTTGGAAGAGCAACCGTAGAAGCCTTTGCTCTTGAAGGCTGTAATGTTGTCATTGCAGCAAGAGGACAAAAAGCCTTGGACGAAACTTTACAACTGTGTAAAGATCTTGAAGTAAATGCTATAGCAGTTTCTACCGATGTATCGGTTTCATCGGAAGTAGAAAATCTTGTGAAAGAAGCTGTAAACCAATTTGGAAGAATAGATATCTGGGTAAATAATGCAGGAGTAATGGCAAGCGGAAAATTTGATGAGATCCCCATGGAAATTCATGAGCAGGTCATAAAAACTAATCTTTTCGGATATATGAATGGGGCTTATCATGTTTTAAAATTGTTTAAAGAACAGACAGAAGGAATTTTAATCAACAATATATCAATTGGCGGATTTATGCCGGCTCCGTATAGTGCAGTATATTCTTCAACAAAATTCGGAATTCGCGGGATGATGGAATGTCTGCACGGTGAGGTTTCAGAATTTAAAAATATTCATATTTCCAATCTTTATCCGCAGATTCAGAGATCTACCGGAAATATGCATTCGGCAAAATATTCAGGATTAGATTTCAAAATTCCACCATTCGCAGCTGATCCCAGAGATACGGCAGAAAAAATAGTACAGCTTGCAAAAGATCCCAAAAAAGATTTCTTTCCGGATTTTACTTCGTGGCTTCTGACCAGTGTTTATAAATTATTTCCAAAAACAATTATAAATACAGCTTCCGCAGGAATGCGCATGATGATGAAACTTAAAAACGCACCTGATGATTCCGGTAATGTATTGGAGGAATCTTCATTGCCTCACAGAATTTATGGAGAGACTTCATTGCCTGTTCCGGGTAAAAAAACTAAGATTGCCATGCTTACAGGATTAGGTTTAGGATTGGCTTTTATGGTAATTAAAGCAAAATCTTCCAAAAAAGGCTGAAGCTTTCCAAATGAATGATACATTGAAAATCAGATCTTTAAAATGTTCTGATTTTTTTATTGTATATTATCATAGCTAAATGTTTCTCTTTATTGATGACTTATTTTTGGTGTTACAATATAAATCTTAAATTTGTAGCTTTAGGTTTTATCAGAAATGAATTCAAAGGAACAGTTTATCAGTAAATCAATAGAAGCAAAAGAAGTTTACCTTCCTCACCTTTCAGCCGATCCGGTTATTTTCGGATTTGATCAAAATGAGCTAAAAGTGCTTCTTATTAAAATGAATTACCGAAAAAAATGGTTTTTACCGGGTGGATTTATTGATAAAAATCTGGATCTTGACGATGCGATTAAGAAAATTCTTGAGGAAAGAGCCGGTCTTACGGATATTTTTGTCGAAGAATTCGGTGTTTTTGGTAAAATCAACAGAAGCGAATCTTATTTTGAGGATTTTGACGAAACACTTTTCCAGAAGCAGCGTTTTATAACGATTGGATATTATGCATTATACAATCCTGAAAAAATACATCCTATTCCTGATGAGTTTACTGAAGCCTGTGAATGGTTTTATCTAAGCCAGCTCAACGAAATAGATCTGGGAATGGATCATAGGGAAATTATTGAAAAAGCTTTGCTTACATTGCGTGAAAAAATTTCAATTAAACCTATCGGATATAATCTTTTGCCGGAAAAGTTTACTTTAACGGAGCTACAGAAACTTTATGAAGCAATTTTGGGAAAAGAACTTAACAGAGGAAATTTTTACAGAAAAATTAAAAATCTGGGAATTCTTAATAAACTTGATGAGCAGAGAAGAGGTGGTGCTCATAAAGCTCCGGATCTCTATTCTTTTGATGAAGAAAAATATACTGCTGCCCTGAAAAACGGGCTCAATAGCTGGTAAAAAAACCGTCTTGTAGTTACAGGACGGCTTTTTTGTATTTTTTTTGTCTGAGATTGTAATTAAACTTTCATAATCTCAGCTTCCTTCACTTTCAGGTGGTCATCACAAAGTTTTACATATTTATCTGTAAGTACCTGAATGTCTGCTTCGATGTTTTTGATAAGATCTTCAGAAACTCCATCTAATTTTTTAAGCTCTTTCAAGCCATTTTGTCTCGCATTTCTTACCACAATTTTGGTATCCTCTGTTTCAGCTTTAGCCTGTTTTGCCAGGTCTTTTCTTCTTTCTTCAGTCAAAGGAGGAACATTAAGAATGATGTTTTCACCATTATTTGAAGGGGCAAATCCTAAATTTGAATTAATAATTGCTTTTTCAATTGCTCCGATCGCAGTTCTGTCCCAAGGCTGAATAGAAATTGTCATGGCATCCGGTACAGATACGTTGGCAACCTGATTGATAGGTGTAGGTGCTCCGTAATATTCTACCATTACATCCTGCACCATTGTTGTAGAGGCTCTGCCGGCTCTGATTTTTTGAAATGCATGATCCAAATGTTTGATGGCAGAATCCATATCCTGCTTTACAGATTCTACGATAAGATCTAATTCTTCCATTATATAATAAAAATTTGATAAATTACACATTTATTAAAGATTCAAGTTAAAAGATATAAAGATATAAGTGAAAGCTGATTAATTAAAGGTCAGACATCCCTATTTTTACTTTGCTCCTTTCTTTTTACTTTGATCTACAAATCAACTAATGTTCCAATATTTTCGCCTTCAACAATTTTAAGAAGGTTTCCTTCTTTGTTCATATCAAAAACAATAATTGGAAGTTTGTTTTCGTGACTCAATGTAAAGGCAGTCATATCCATCACCTTAAGATTTTTTTCATACACTTCATCAAAAGTTAACGAGTTGTATTTTACCGCATTTACATTTTTCTCAGGATCACTGTCGTATATACCGTCTACTCTTGTTCCTTTCAAAATTACATCTGCATCAATTTCTATAGCTCTTAAAGTTGCTGCCGTATCTGTTGTGAAATAAGGATTTCCCGTACCCGCACCAAAAATGACTACTCTACCCTTTTCAAGATGTCGTACGGCTCTTCTTTTGATAAAAGGTTCTGCAACCTTATCCATTTCTATAGCAGACTGAAGCCTTGTTTTAATGCCTGCATCTTCCAAAGCTCCCTGCAATGCCATTCCGTTGATTACAGTTGCAAGCATTCCCATATAATCTCCCTGAACCCTGTCCATCCCTTTTGCTGCTCCGGCTACACCACGGAAAATATTTCCGCCTCCGATTACAATGGCAATTTCACAACCTTTATCAGCAACTTTTTTTATTTCCTGTGCATACTCCATTAGTCGGTCGTTATCAATACCATATTGTCTGCTGCCCATTAAAGCTTCACCGCTCAGTTTAAGAAGGATTCTTTTATATTTCATTTTAAATTTTAATAAATTTATTTCAGAATAATTGGTCTGAAAAATTAACTCTGCAAATATAATCATTATAAATATTGAAAAAAGAAAAATATTTGTAGATAAATATTGACAGAAATATTTTGATAAGTAGCAAAAAGAATTATTTTTGCATTAATTATATACTGATTTGAAGAAATTATTATTATTTCCACTATTTCTTTCAGGAATTGTTTCGTTTGCTCAGAACGGGACAAACGTTTATCCTTTTCTGAATATTCCTGTTTCTGCAAGACAGGCAGCTCTTGGCGGTGATGTGATCAGCATAAGAGATAAAGATGTCTCCTTTGCTATTGCCAATCCTGCGTTACTGAATAAGGAATCGCATAATCAGCTTTCAGTAAATGCTGCAGCATATCTTGCCGACACAAAATACGGAACTATTGCATACGCAAGAGATCTGGATAATGGTCACATGGTGACGATCAATGGAAGATACATGAATTACGGAAATATTCCCCGAACTGATGAAAGCGGTTTTGAAATGGGTGATTTCACTGCTTCAGATGTTTCCGTAGGTGCAGGATACGCCTATCAGTTTGAGGAAGACTGGACGATTGGGGGAGGTCTTAATTTTATCACATCAAAAATAGACACCTATACTTCTTCTGCTATTGCGGGAACTGCCGGAATTACTTATCATAATAAAATCAACAAAGAGGTAGCATCAGTTGTTTTCAGAAACTTCGGATATCAGCTAAGCTCTTTCAATGGAGTAAGAGAAAAACTTCCTTTCAGAATAGATTTAGGGTACACAAAAATTTTAAAGAATTTTCCTCTTGCCGTAACAATTACCGCTCATGATTTGCAGCAGTTTGATATTTCTTCAGATTACAATATCAATGAGCAGGAAGTTGGCATTGGAAGAAAAATAGCAGATCACTTCTCTGTAGGAGCAGAGCTTTTTCCTGAGAAAGGATTCAATATCAGACTGGGCTACAACGTAAGAAGAGGAAGCGAACTTGCCGTATTGGATCAGCGAAATTTCTCAGGTATTTCCGGAGGATTTGGTCTGAAGATATCAAGATTCCGTATAGATTATGCACATGTACGCTATCATAATGCTTCTAACGTTAATCAGGTTGGTATTTCTGTGGATTTGAATACCCGTCACGGAGAATAAAAATAGATTCATGTCTGTATCCTTGATTTTTTCATAAAATTTCTTGAAATTTGTATTATGAAAAAACCAGTAATTGCTATTGACGGCTACTCATCTACAGGAAAAAGTTCAATATCAAAAATCATTGCCGAAAAACTTGGAATCGTACATTTAGATACCGGTGCTTTGTACCGTGGTATTACATGGTTTGCTCTTCAGAACTGCACAGATAAAGATGGCAATATCAGTTTGCAGAAACTTTATGATTCTTTTCCAATCATCAGTCTTGAATTTAAAAGAGATGAAGATGAGCTGGTTTTATATGTCAACCAGATCAATGTTTCAAAAGAAATAAGGACGGCAGAAGTTTCCAATCATGTAAGTTTTATTGCGAAACAAAAAGAAGTAAGAGATTTTCTGCTTGAAACTCAAAGGTCAATTGCAAGAAATGAAGGCGTTATTATGGATGGAAGAGATATTGGAACTGTTGTTTTGCCAAGTGCGGATTTTAAGTTTTTTCTTACTGCAAGTATTGAAGAGCGTACCAAAAGAAGATATGAAGAACTTCTCTCTTTAGGATTGGAAACCGATATCGATCAGGTACGGGAAAATTTAATTGAAAGAGACCGTATAGACAGCGAAAGAGAAATTTCTCCGTTAAAAAAAGCCGATGATGCAATTGAGATAGATAATACAAATCTTTCAAAATCTCAGACGATAGAAAGCATTCTTTACCATTTAAAAAAAATTAACGATTTTTATTAATTATTAAACTGATTGGTATATAAATTGTAACCTTATTTATCAAATACTATTATACTAACTATTAAAAAACAAAAAATGTCTAAAAAAAATAATACAGCAGGTATTTTGGCAGGACTTTTAGCAGGTGCTGCAGCAGGTGTCGTATTAGGAATGCTTTACGCTCCTGAAGAGGGAAAAGAAACCAGAAAAAAGATCAAAAATAAAGCTGAAGATCTTAAAGATCAGGCTAAGAATAAATATGGCGAAGTATCTGAAAAAATGAAAGGACAGTATGAAAGCATTTCATCTACTTTCAAAGAAACAGCAAACAATGTTGCTCATACCGTAAAAGACGGATATGACAAATATAAAGATCAGATCGTATCAAAAACTACCGACATGGTAAAAGATGTTGAATCTGGATTGAACGATCTTAAAAATTAATATTTAATTTATATTAAATACATAGAAAAGGAACTTTGTAAATGAGTTCCTTTTTTTATAACTTTAAAAAATAAAAGGATGATCGAAACTATAAAAGAATACGCATCTAAAAGAATAGATCTGTTAAAAATTGAAGCGACAGAAAAATCTTCAATTTCAGCAGGCGTAATTGCCTATCTCGTTATTTTGCTGGTAGCTTTTGGCTTTTTTATCATTCTTTTCAATTTTGGTTTGGCATTTCTTATCGGTAAAGCACTCAATGACTATTCGCTGGGCTTTCTTATTATTGCAGGCTTTTATCTGCTCATCATGATTTTGGTGGTGGTTTTTAAGAAAAAAATTGTAAATATGGTCGCAGATAAAGTAATCCAATTTTTAAATCATTAAAATTATGGGAAGAAATTACAACAGCTTAGAAGAACTCAGGAGAAAAAAGAAACTTCTGAAAGAAGAAGTCAACGATCTTGAGGGACTTTTAACTTTCAAAAATACAAAAGAGAGTCTCAGTGCATTTACCAACGGGCTTACTGACCAGTATCTGAAAGAAAAAATAGATGAAAATGGTGAAGAAAAAACCGTTATCCGAAAAGATGTAATTGCGAAACAGATTACTTCCGAAGTAAAAGATCTTATTTTAAGCAAAAATACGGCAATGGGTATTGCCGGAAGTGCGCTGAAAGGTGATGCCATGGATACTGTTCTAAAACTGGCAGTAACGGCGTTTGTTGCTAATTATGCAAAGAAAAATATGAAAAGTTCTAACTGGAAGAAGAAGATTCTGGGTGCAGCCCTAATCTATGTTGCGCCAGTAGCTCTGAAATTTGTTCGTACAAAATTAGAAGCATATCAAAAAAGCAAAAGTGTATCCAGCATGGAACAATTGATATAAGTTTTGGAGTTGGAGAATCCTGACGTTTTACGTAATTGTTCTCCTGCTCTTTAACTTTAATTTAAACTCTAAAAAGCTGACCAAGAATTATTCCTGCTGCCATAGAAACATTGAGGCTTTCTGTAGATTGCGATTTCCCGAATCTTGGAATACTGATTTTCTTATGAAGTAAATTTTCAGTTTCGCTTCTGATTCCGTTACCTTCGTTTCCTAAAATTAAATTTATTTTTTGAGGTTTTTCAAAATGATAAATATTCTCCCCTTCCATATCTGTTCCGATATTGGAATTCTGAGTTGAGGAAAGATATTCTGTCAAATTACAGTAAGCAATATTCACCCGTGTGAAAGATCCCATTGTAGCCTGAATGACTTTTGGGTTGTAAAAATCTACAGTATCCTCGCTACAGACAATCTGTTCTATGCCAAACCAATCAGCAAGCCTGATAATTGTTCCTAAATTTCCTGGATCCTGTATTCCGTCTAATACTAACTGGAAATTTTTTTCTTCAAATTTATTACTTTCCGCAAGCACACAGACAGCAACCGAATCTTTTGGATTTTTAAGGAAACTTATTTTTTTTAGTTCATTTTCAGATAACTGAGTAAACTTCACCTCTTCCGAAAGAAAATTGTTTACCTGTGTAGAAAATATTTCCCTAATTTTAAAGTTAGAATTAGGAAGTTCCATTATAGTTTTATTACCTTCAACCAAAAACAAGTTGTATTTTTGCCTGAACTTCTTTTTATCTAAAGATTGTAAAATTTTAATTGTATGAGCGGTAAGCATTATAAGAATTCTCCTCAAAAGTATTATAAAATAATATCATTTGCAACATTTGTCGGATTACTTTATGCCTGTAGTACCACAAAGAAAGTTCCGGACGGAGAATATCTGCTTACACAAAACAATTTTGAGTTTGAAGACAAAAAACAGTTTTTTGATGAAGAACTGAAAGATTACGTACAGCAGAAGCCCAACAAAAAGCAGCTGCTCTTTTTACCGCTTGGCTTACTTTTTTATAATGCTGCCAATCCTAAGTATGATACACTCCTTAGTGAATATATGACCTATCCGAGCGAAATGAGAAATCAAAAACTTCGTGATTCTCTTTTCATTAAATACAATATGCAAAGCAGTGTAGGGAAAAGTCTTTTTATGGACAGGCTTTATCACAATTGGGGAACTCCGCCTGTAATTCTTGATCAGACAAGAACAGAGAAAAGCGCAGAACAGATACAAAATAGAATGACATACAGAGGCTTTTGGGATTCTGAAGTAAAGTATAGTCATAAGCTGGATTCGGCTGCTAAAAAAGCCAATGTAAATTATTCAATTAAACATAATGCTCCTACCTATATCAAAGAATATTATTACAATATTCCTGATGCGGGAATCAAAGGAGTTTTCAGGCAGAGACTTCATGAAAGCTTGGTAAGAAAAGGACAGATATTAGATCAGACCGTTTTAGAAAAAGAGATTTCCAGAATCAATGAGCTCATGCGTGATAATGGCTATTACAGATTTAACGCAGCTAATGACGAAGTTGGTTTCGTGGCAGATTCTCTCAAAAGTACAAAAGAGGTTCCGCTCGTTTTGGAAATACATAAAGATTCTTTAGATAGACCTTACAAAAGAGCCACTTTTGGAAATATTGATGTTGCAATAGTCAATCGTCCTTCAGATTTTCCGAAACGTACGGTAAAAGACAGTCTTAGAAGAATAAGATTTCATAAAATTAACGATCAGTATAAAACTCCGTCTTTATGGAGAGCAATTATTGTTGACAGTGAGTCCCAATATGATCAGAAAAAGCTAGATCTTACCAAAAGAAATCTTTTAGCGATGAACAATTTCAGTATTCTGAAAGCAAGAGATTCTTTGCGACAAGGTGGTGTGAATGCTCCTAATGACAGCATTGTTGATGTTCTTTATGTATTAAAACCGCTGGATAAATACGAACTGAAAGTAGGAACAGACCTGAATTATTCTCAGCTTTTAAATTTTGGTATTTCGCCATCTGTTGATCTTACCACAAGAAATGTTTTTGGAGGTGCAGAAAACCTTACCACAAGTGTTGCGGGAACTTTTGGATCTATCAGAAACCCTAAAAATCTGGATAAAAGAATTTTAGCCTATGAATATTCTGCACAGGCATCATTGAGTTTCCCAAGATTATTGCTCCCTTTCAGCTATTATAAATTGATTCCTAAACGATACTCTCCTACTACATCTATAGTTTTGGGAGCATCAGTACAAAATAACATCGGACTGGGCAGAACTAACTTCAATACAGGATTAAATTACTTTGCGAATGTGAATGATCAGTCGTCTCACAGACTAACTTTATTTAATACTTTATTCAGTTTAACAAAAAATAAAGACAGTTACTACGATTTTTTCGTTAACGACAATATTATCAGGCAAACAGTTTTTGATGATTATTTTACTTATAATCCTCAGGCACAACAGCAGTTCAATTCCGGAGCTTTGACGAGAGATCAGGTTTCTGAACAAATTTTAGCAGATGAAGGATATGTAAATACTTTAGATAAAAAAAGGGCTGAAGATTTATTATCTTTTTTGGGAACTCTTGTTAATAAAGACAGACAAACACAGGATGTTTTGATTTCATCAATGATTTATAATTTTATTTATAACGAAATTGGTAAAAAAGATTACCCTAATGCATTTTATTTCAATGGTAAAGTTGAATTGGCGGGAAATATTCCGAGTATTTTTAATCAAAGCAGAAATGACGGTGGTGGTGTGCTGCGAAGTCCTGAAAGAACGATTTTCGGAATTCCTTATGCACAGTTTGTAAAATTTGATTTTGATGTCAGAAAATATTTTAAATTCAACGGAAATCAGACTTTGGCACTTCGTCAGTTTATTGGTTTGGGTATTCCTTATGGCAACTCTTCCACAATGCCTTTTGTGAGATCATATTTCAACGGTGGAGCAAATGACATCCGTGCATGGATCGCTTTTGGAGGTCTTGGTCCGGGAGGATCTCAGATTGATGATAAAGTTCGTACTTATCTCATGGGAAATATAAAACTTACTACTAATATTGAGTACAGAATCCCATTTACGGAAATGTATGAAGGTGCAATTTTTACCGACATCGGAAACGTATGGAATACAGAAAATAACGGCTTTGATGATCAGTTTAAATTCAATCGTTTTATTCGCGAAATGGGTGTCGGAAGCGGACTTGGATTAAGGCTGAATATCGCTTATATTACTTTAAGAGTAGATTTGGCGTATAAAATATATGATCCTAACAAACCAGACGGAGAGAGATGGAGATTTAATAAATTTCAGCCATTAAAACCAACATTGAACATTGCTTTTGGATATCCTTTTTAATCTGGAGAAATTCCTAAGACAAAATAGACCACTGCCACTACCCTCGCCAGAATTTCACGGGACTGGTTTCGGTAGTAGCTTTCGGGTTTTGATACATCCTGCGCATCAAAACCCAATGCATTCATATTATTGTTTCTGGCGAAAAAGAGCGCTCTCAGATTGTGAAAACCTTGGGAAACAATGATTACGTTTTCCTTATTGTAGGTGTTTTTACAACGCAAAATACTTTTGTAGGTGTTGAATCCTTCAGGATCTTCAATGATAATATCTTCAGGAACACCTTCCTGATAAATAAGATAATTTTTCATTGCAGCAGGCTCATTATATCCCTTACTTTTTTCACCGCTTACAATTATTTTTTTAATTTTTCCGTGATGATAGAGAAGAGCGGTTGCATCCATTCTTTTTGTAAAATAAGGATTTGATAATCCTGAACGCATTCTGGGAGAAGTTCCCAAAACCAAAGCCACTTCGCGAGGAGGAATTTTTGATATTTTAGTGTACGTTCTTCCTCCCGTCAAGCCAAAAACCCATGCATTAGAAAGACATACCAAAAGAAAAACAATTTCTATTGATAAAATAATCGATCGGTATATGTTTCTGATGATTCTCAATTAAAATCAAAATTAAGCTTTATTTTCTGACTTTTTGCAATCGCCATACATGCTAAAATTTTCCCCTGAGCTTCTTCTCTTTCTGTTAAATATTCATTTTCCAGCAGCTCAACTTCGCCGTACTCTAAAGTGCATTCACAGCTTCCGCAAATCCCCGATTTGCAAGAATACGGCAGCGGGAAATTTTTTGTAAGAAGTTGTTGCAGAATTTTATTTCGGTTGTTCTCAAGATTTGTTTCGTAATGCTTTCCAAAGAGTTTGAATTCTACTTTAATATCTTCAATGAGTGGAAATTCTTTTTCTACAGGATAAAGATCGTCATTAAATTCTTCAAATAATTCAAAATGAATGTTTTTCTTTGGAATTCCGTGATGATAACATGCATTTGCCAAAGATTTAATCATTTCTCCCTTTCCACAGATTAAAACTTCATCTACAGCATCCCAAATAGTAGATTCCTCATCCGTATCATCAAGATGTAAAATCTGATTGATAATTAAACCCAATTTTTTTTCGTCTAATCTTCCGAAGAAAAAATGATTATCAGGCTTTTCATGAGAATAAAAATAGAAAATCTGAAACCGCTCACCGTAAGTTTCGGCTAATTGATCAAGAGTCTTTTTATAGGCAGTATCTTCAGCACTTTTATTACCAAAAAAAAGAAACAGTCTTGTTCTGGGTTCTTCATGAAGAATATTCTTGAAATGGCTTAAAATTGGAGTAATCCCGATTCCCGCCGCAAATCCAACAATCGTTCTGAATTCGCTTGGTTTTGAAACTAAAGTAAATCTTCCTGCCGGTTCGCTTACCAAAATTTCATCTCCTTCGTGATAATCTTTGAAAAGATGTGAGGCTGCGCCGTTCTCAGAATTTATTTTGATGCCTAAAGCAATTGTATTTTCAAAAGGTGCGGATGTCATAGAATAATCATTAATGACTGTTTTACCCTGAAAATCTATTTTTACACTTACAAACTGACCGGCTTCAAATGAAAACTGATTTTGCAATTCCTCTGGAATGTCAAATTCCATAGAAAAAGTATTTTTGGTAAGTTGTTCCTTTTTCTTTATTTTTAGCCAATGAAACCTGATAAGTTTCCCTTTGTAGATTTGTTGTTCCATACTTCAATTCAAAAATAATAAAAAATAATCATGAAGCCAGCATTACTCTATTTTTCTCTGAGAAGAAAATTTTAGTAACGGCTATGTTTCCAAAGACAATTTATAAACAAAAAATTTAATATCAACGAATTTTTTATAGAGATAAACTGTTGATACAATTTAAAATTTTAGAAATGAAAAAAATAATAGTTTCAGTTTTTTTAGCCACAGCATTGATGAGCTGTAAAAAAGAAAATGAAAAACTGCAGGAAGCTGATACAACAGAAGATTCCGCAGCAATCTCAACCATGCCAGAAACTGAAAATCCAAAAGAACCGATCAAAGCTTTTTCGATACAGGAAATGAATGAATTCCTTCAGAAGAAAAATGACACACTTTATGTAACCAACTTTTTTGCAACCTGGTGCGGTCCTTGTGTAAGGGAAATTCCTCATTTTAAAAATAAAATACAGGAATTGAACGGGAAGCCTGTAAAAATTACTTTTGTAAGTTTAGACAGCAAAAGTGACTGGACTACCAAAGTGCCTCAGTTTACAGATGAACTGGGAATAAGAAACAATACTGTTTTGCTGGACGGCCAGCTTCTTGATCAAAACTTTTTCACATCCAATTTTAAACAATGGACGGGTTCTGCCATTCCTTTTACCTACATGCGAAAAGGTGATAAAACTGACGAAACTTTAGGAATGATCAGTGAACAACAGCTGACTGATAAAATCAACTCTTTTTTGAAATAAATAAGAATTAGATTTTGTCATGTTAAATAAATTTGGAATCCTGTGTTTAATATTGGTCTTTGCAATTATTTTTGCATCAGCGATTAATCTGAATACAGGATTTTTAAGTTTAAGTTTTCATGATTTTTTCTTTGAATCTGCCAACAGTCAGATTGCTGAAATCCGCATAAATCGTGTGTTGGTTATGCTATTGGCAGGAATATCAATTCCCACTTCTGGATTTCTCATGCAGGAATATTTCCAGAATCCTTTGGCGGGACCGGATGTTCTAGGAATTACTTCCATCTCGAGTCTTACCGTAGCTTTTTATATTTTCTTTTCACAAAGTATACTTTTGCCTGAGTTTCTTCAGAACAGTTTTTTGAGTCTTTCTGCCATCGCCGGAAGTCTTATATTAATGCTTATACTTTTATCTGCTTCCAATAAATTTCAGGATAAATCTTACCTGATTATTTTCGGTTTTCTGGTATCGGCTTTTGCGGGAGCAATTGTATCTCTGCTGCAATTTTATGCGGAAAATCAAAGTCTTAAAAATTATATTCTTTGGTCTTTCGGAGCGAATAATATGGTAACGAGAAATCAGATTTACGTTCTATCAATATTAATATCTGCAGGGCTTTTCTTTTGTTTTAAAACAATAAAACCGTTGATTGGGAATTCGTTGGGAAATTCTTACGCACAAAGTCTGGGAGTTAACATGAATACACTCAAGATGCTGATCATTGTATCTTCTTCGCTTCTTTCTGCATCTGTTACAGCTTTTTTAGGTCCTATCCTGTTCATAGGAATTGTAGTACCTCATTTCTGCAGGCTCATTTATAATCCTTCAAAACTTTGGCAGCAATGGATTCTTAATATGTTTTTAGGAATGCTTATGATGCTGTTCTTTTCAATCATTGCTGAAAAAAGTCAGATTCCAATTAATGTAATCAGTTCGGTTTTCGGAATTCCGGTCATATTGATGATGCTTTTAAGACAAACTAAAGTTTAGGCTGAAAATTTTAATTAAATTACTTGTAAAGCTAACTTCTTCTTTAACTAAACTATGAAGGAGGTTTTCTACAAAATAAGAAATGAATGATAACTGCTTTCAATTAAATTTAAAATGCGTAAAAATTCAGTTCTTATTTTTCAACACCATCTTTTACTATTTTTCCTACTTCTACTTTTTCTTTAATTTTAATGAAATTAGGATCTAAAATTGCCATTCTTTCCGCAATAGCTTTATAAGTCGGAAACTTCAGAATCGAAGCTCTGCCCGACATTTCGCGGTATAAGGTAAATGTTTTTCCGCCTGCTGTTTTGAGTTGCTTTGTTGTGGTAATATATTTCCCGATAAACTTGCTTTTAGCATCATAAATTTCAAGATCAATAAAAGATTTATCGGTTATTGTGTCTTCTGAACCGAAACTTACGGGAAGATTGGTAAAATATCCTACCGGAACGCCATTGCTGAGAATTTCTCCAACATTATTGACTGTAATATTAAGTTTGTCGATTTTAGAGCGAGTAGTATATGCTTCTTTAGTTTTATTGTCCAGTTTTCTTTTAGGAGAATTTTTGAACAGCTCATCAAGATTCTTAATGTTTATTCCTCTTTCATCAATAATTTTTAAACTCTTGATGCAGGTATAAACTGCCGATTTTTCATCACCTGAAAATGCTGATGGTGATATATAATCCAGATCAAGTATTTTTTCCTGATTGTAAATTCTATTAAGTCTGATATAACTGTCTCTTACTGAATCTACGATACTTCTGTCTACAAATTTAACTGTGAAAATCGGTGTTTCTTTTAAATCCATAAAGGTATACTCTCCGGATTTACTTGAAATTTTTGCGACGTGAATTCCTTCCAAACTTACAATTCCTCTTTTGGTTTTTATGTTTTGAGCATGAATTAAAGCATAAAAAACCATTAAAAAAATCATTAAACCTTTCTGCATATAACAAGTTTTATAAACATAAAAAAAGTGTAACAAAGTTACACTTTCCTGAAAATATATTTAGCTTTATATTTAATTATTCGCAAAGGATAATTCCTTTATCATGATTAAATTCTATCACACCGCTTTTGATAGGATAAGAAAAAACAGAATCTTTCTCATTTTCTTTAGTGAAATGTTTAGCATAAGTATTGTCTATACTATTTGTATAAAGTTTTACTTTGCCACCAACCAAAGAAGATACGATTCCTGCGTGATTTTTCATAATATGAAACTCACCGTTTTTTCCCGGAAGCAAAACAGAGTTTACCTCTCCTTCAAAAACTACATATTCTGGTGTTAATATTTTTATGTTCATTTTAATTTAGATTTGAAGATTTCAGATTTCAGATTTCAGACAACATTAAAGTCTCATGTCTAGTATCTCAAATCTTTATGTCTAATTTATTAAGCGTTATCCGCTAACATTTTTTGTCCGGCTTCGATCGCTTCTTTGATGGTTCCTTTCAAGTTGAAAGCAGCTTCAGGCAGGTGATCTAGTTCACCATCCATAATCATGTTGAATCCTTTGATGGTGTCTTTAATATCTACCAAAGATCCAGGAATACCTGTAAACTGTTCTGCTACGTGGAAAGGCTGAGATAAGAATCTCTGTACTTTTCTTGCACGGTAAACAACCAGTTTGTCTTCTTCTGAAAGTTCTTCCATACCAAGAATTGCGATAATATCCTGTAATGCTTTATATCTCTGAAGAATTTCTTTTACTCTCTGAGCACAATTATAATGTTCCTCACCGATAACTTCCGGAGCTAAGATTCTTGACGTAGAAGCCAAAGGATCAACCGCAGGATAAATACCTAATGAAGCAATTTTTCTGTCTAATACTGTTGTAGCATCCAAGTGAGCAAACGTAGTTGCAGGAGCCGGGTCAGTTAAGTCATCCGCAGGTACATAAACCGCCTGTACTGATGTAATTGAACCGTTTTTAGTTGAAGTAATTCTTTCCTGCATCGCACCCATTTCAGATGCCAATGTTGGCTGGTAACCCACCGCAGATGGCATACGACCTAAAAGTGCAGACACCTCAGAACCAGCTTGTGTAAAACGGAAAATATTATCTACGAAGAACAATACGTCTCTACCTTGTCCGGTTTCTCCACCATCTCTATAGTATTCAGCTAAAGTAAGACCAGAAAGTGCTACTCTTGCTCTTGCTCCAGGTGGCTCGTTCATCTGTCCGAAAACGAATGCAGCTTTAGAATCTTTCATTGCTTCTAAATCTACTTTAGAAAGATCCCAACCTCCATTTTCCATAGAATGCATAAAGTCATCACCATATTTGATGATACCTGACTCTAACATCTCTCTCAAAAGGTCATTTCCTTCTCTCGTTCTTTCACCTACTCCGGCAAAAACTGAAAGACCTCCGTGTCCTTTTGCAATATTATTAATCAACTCCTGAATTAATACCGTTTTACCTACACCTGCACCACCGAACAAACCAATTTTACCTCCTTTTGCGTAAGGCTCAACCAAGTCGATTACTTTGATACCTGTAAATAAAACTTCTGCAGAAGTTGAAAGCTGATCAAATTTTGGAGCTTCTCTGTGGATTGGTAAACCTCCTTCTTTAGAAATCTCCTGAATTCCGTCGATAGCATCACCAACAACGTTGAAAAGTCTTCCGTTTACAGCTTCACCAATAGGCATCGTAATAGGTTTACCATAACCAATTACTTCCTGACCTCTTGTAAGACCATCTGTTGCATCCATTGCAATACATCTTACTGTGTCTTCACCAATATGCTGTTCTACTTCTAATACTACTTTTTCACCGTTTCCTTTTGTAATCTCCAAAGCATCATAAATGCTGGGAATTGCTTCCACATTCGAAAATACTACGTCGATTACAGGACCAATAATTTGAGAAATCTTTCCTTTAATTTGGTTTGCCATTGCTAAATTTTTTCTTGGTGCAAATATAATCAATCTTGGGAAACTCACAATTGCTAAAAAAAAGATTTTTGTCATGCTTTTTCAATAATTTGCCAATGTAGCAGTTTACCGGTTTATCAATCATTTTTACGGATAAAAACATTGGTACATTGTTATATCAATACATTGTTACATTATACTTATATTTGCAGTCAAAATTTTACTATTGAAAGTTTTCAGAAATTTCAGCGATTATTTTTCCAAAAAACCATTAGCCTTATCTTTAGGAATGTTTGACGGCGTTCATCTTGGTCACAAATACATTATGGATGAATTGAAAAAAGCAGGTTCTGAAAACAATCTCGAAACAGCAGTTCTTACTTTCTGGCCGCATCCAAGATTTGTTTTTAATCCTAATGAGGATCTTAAGCTTCTTAATACTTTAGAGGAAAAGACTTTACTGATGGAAAAATATGGTATCGGGAGTCTGTTTCTTAAAGAATTTGATGAAGAATTTCGAAATTTAACAGGAGAAGAATTTGTAAGACAGATTTTGATTAACCGGTTAAATGTAAAATATTTAATTATAGGCTACGATCATTCTTTCGGCAAAAATAAAAGCGGAAATTTTGAATTGCTCAAAAAACTTTCAAAAGAGCTGGATTTTGAGGTTGAGCAAATGGAAGCTATCAATATTCACGAAAATAACATCAGCTCGACAAAAATCAGAAAAGCATTATTGGAAGGTAATATTATAAAAGCAAATGAAATGCTGGGTTACCAATATTCACTTTCAGGAACTGTAGTTCATGGCAAAAAAATAGGAAGAGCGATTGGTTATCCAACAGCCAATATCGAAACCGAAAATATCAAACTACTTCCCAAGAAAGGAGCTTACATTGTAGAAGTTTTTGTCAAAAATCAGTCTTACAAAGGGATGTTAAGCATCGGAACAAATCCTACTGTGAATGGCGAAAAATTAACCGTTGAAGTGTATATTCTTGATTTTGAAGAAGATATTTACGACGAAAATATAACGGTGAAGTTTAGGGATTTTCTTCACGACGAAATTAAATTCGAAGGCATGGAAAAATTGGTTGAAAGATTGGATGAGGATAAAAGGTTGACAAAAGAGTTTAACTTTTAAGCTGGCTGATTTCTTCTCTTATTTTCTTCGTCAATGATTTGAAAACCAAATCATACGAGTGATCAATCATCTTTAAAATCAAATCTTTCTTAAGCCCGTCAACGGAAACAGAATTCCAATGTGTTTTATTCATATGATACGCACCTGTAATCTGAGGATATCTTTCCCGAAGTTCCAGACTCCATTCAGGATCTGTTTTTACATTGATATTTAGAGGCTGCTTTTCTAAGGGCATCAGCAAAAACATTTTTGTACCTACTTTCATCACAAGAGTTTCTTCGTCAAAAGGAAAGCTTTCCGTAACTCCTTTTTTGGAAAGACAATAGTCTAAAATGTCGTTGGCATCCATTTCGTATATTAAGTTAAGTTAATAATTAGTAGGATAATAATTATGATATAATTTATAATATTTGTTTCAAATTTATTAATTTTAAGAATGAAATGCCACAATAAACTATAATTGTATTAATCAATTAATGTAAATATAAAAATTTATAAATTAAGACTAATATAATTAAATAAAAAAAATCTATATATGAAAGCTTTGGTAATAGGCGCTACAGGTGCTACGGGGAAAGATTTGGTACAGCAACTTTTGTTGGATAATGATTTTAATGAAGTAAATGTTTTTGTAAGAAAACCTCTTAATATTTATAACGACAAGCTGAAAACTCATGTAATTGATTTTGAAAAGCCTGAAGAGTGGAAGAATCTTGTTGATGGCGACGTAGCTTTTTCATGTTTGGGAACCACTTTAAAAGATGCCGGAAGCAAGGAAGCACAGAGGAAAGTTGATGTTGATTACCAATATGAGTTTGCCAAAGTTGCCAAAGAAAATAATGTGGAAGATTATATATTAGTTTCTTCTTACGGTGCTGATCCGAAGTCAAAAATATTTTATTCAAGAATGAAAGGGGAACTGGAGCAAGCGGTAAGAAATTTACATTTTAATAAAATCACCATCTTCAAACCGGGAATGCTGGAAAGAAAAGATTCTGAAAGAACCGGAGAGGTTTTAGGAAGCAGAATTATTAAGTTTGCTAATAAGCTGGGATTATTTGAAAGTCAAAAGCCATTGCCTACTGCAGTTTTGGCAAAAGCCATGATTAATGCTTCTAAAATTAAGAGCAACGGATATTCCAGTATTAAACTTGGTAATATCTTTTGTTTCGCAGAAAAAAATCATTAAAATATTTCCTAAATAAAAAAGCTTAACAGATGATCTTTCCGTTAAGCTTTTTTTATAGGTGAATTTAAATTGAATTATTTAGCCTGTAATTGAGCTTCTTTAGCTCTCATTTCTACCACTTTAGGCTGGTTTTTCATGATTGAATAAATTTCTTTGAGTGTAATGACCGCATCAAGACTATCTGGTTTTGTTTGGTACCATTTTTCTGCGTATGGAAGAGCTTTAGCAAATCTTTCTTTTCTTGCCTCGATGAGTTCTGTAGCTTTGTCAGAATCTGTTTTTCTAACGGCATTGATTGCATCAACGGCTTTTGCATCGTCACCAATTACTGTATACACCAAATTTTGATGTGCTTCAGCCATTGTAGGTTTTAGCTCTAAAGCCTTTGTGAAAGAAGTAATTGCGTCAGCCTGAGTTGCTTCATCTTTTGACTGCAAAACTCCTAGATTATACCAGTTGGTTGCATCATTAGGATTTTTTGCTATCTGCTCTTTAAGATTTGTCATAAATTGATCAGTTTTACCTGATGCATAGAGTGCACTTCCCTGATATTCTTTTAATTTAGCGTTATTTGGATACTTTGCCAAACCTTTTTCTATCACTGCTAAAGCTTCATCATTTTTCTTAGCATTTAAAAGTAAAGTAGATAATGTTTCATACATATCCGGCTCTACGCTTTTAGTCTGCTCAGTTTTGTATTCTGTATAATCTTTTGAACCGGTTTTCTTCAAAGTCTCCCAAATATCTTTGTTCAGAGAAACAACTTGTCCGGTTTTTGCTTCTTTCGCTGTATATTGTGTCTGTACACCAGTAAATCCTGAGTTTACCAAATCTGTATAAATTTTGATAGCTTCATCTACATTGTTTGCTAATGCATAACTTAAACCGGCATAATACATGTAAATTTTATCATCATTACCATTTGTTTTAAGCAAATTGTAAAGCTCTACAAATTTAGGACCAGCTACGGTATAGTTTTTTGCATTGTAGGAATCGAAGGCTACTTTGCTGGTTGCATCTACTTGTGCAGCTACATCTTGCTTTTGTGCAAAAGCTAAAGACGATAGCGTTATTGCTACACTTAAAATTAACTTTTTCATAGGTGAATTTTTAACTATATTAATGATTATTCAGAGTCAGACTCTATGTCATTTTCTGAATTATTATTTTCTAAATTTTTCTCTGATTGAGATTCATCTTGGTTAGGAACAACATTCTCTTGTGCCACTTCATTTTCCAATTCCTCTTCTGCAACATCTTTATCCATTTCTACTTTTGCAATGGCTGCAATCTCATCATTCTTTTTAAGGTTGATCATTCTTACTCCCTGAGTATTTCTACCCATTACTCTCATCTCATCCATATTCATTCTGATGGCAACACCGGATTTGTTAATAATCATCAATCCATCGTCGTCCGTCACGTTCTGAATAGCAATCAAATTACCTGTTTTCTCTGTAATATTCAGAGTAATAACCCCTTTTCCGCCTCTGTTGGTAATTCTGTAATCTTCTACAGCGGTACGTTTTCCGTAACCTTTTTCAGATACCACAAGTACCGTCTCGCGCTCTACATCATTTACAACAATCATTCCAATTACTTCATCATCTTCCTCCATAGAAATACCACGCACTCCGATAGACCCTCTTCCTACCTCTCTTACTTTTTCTTCCGGGAATCTGATGCACTTTCCGTTTTTGGTAGCAATCATAATCTGAGATTCTCCGTTGGTAAGATAAGCACTCAGCAACTGGTCGTTTTCTCTGATTTCAATAGCATTAATACCATTTACTCTCGGTCTGGAATAAGCTTCAAGTGAAGTTTTTTTAATAGTTCCGTTTTTAGTGATCATTACAACATTCATCTGATTGATATAATCTACATCTTTCAGATCATTGGTTCTGATGTATGCTTTTATTTTATCATCGGGTTCAATGTTGATCAGGTTTTGTACGGCTCTTCCTTTTGCCGTTTTAGAACCCTCAGGAATTTCAAATACCCTCAACCAATAGCATTTACCTTTTTCGGTGAAAAACAGCATATATTGGTGGTTGGTCGCAGAAACAATATATTCTAAGAAATCTGAATCTCTCGTAGTTGCTGCTTTATTCCCAACTCCTCCTCTGCTTTGGATTTTATATTCTGAAAGTAATGTTCTCTTTACATAACCGGCGTGTGAAATCGTAAGAACTACCGCTTCATTCGGAATGATGTCTTCAATTGACATTTCTCCACCTGAGTAATCAATTTCAGTTCTTCTTTCGTCGCCGTATTTTTCTTTAATTTCAATTAATTCATCCTTAATAATCTGGAATCTCCTCGGTTCGTTTGCCAAGATATCTTCTAAATTATTAATTTCTTTCATAATTGATTCGTATTCGTCACGGATCTTATCAAGCTCCATTCCTGTAAGACGAGCCAAACGAAGATCAAGAATAGCCTGAGCCTGAATTTCAGACAGATCAAATTCCTGAATAATTCCTTCTTTTGCTGCCTGTGGAGTGGCACTGTGACGGATAATTGAAATTGCTTTATCTAAAGAATCCTGAGTACCGATCACTTTCATGAAACCTTCAAGAATGTGCGCTCTTTCTTTTGCTTTTTTAAGCTCGTACTCGGTTCTTCTTACGATGATCACGTGTCTGTGCTCAACAAAGTGATGGATAATGTCTTTTAAATTCAGCTGCTCCGGTCTTCCGTTTACCAATGCAATGTTGTTAACACTGAAAGAAGTTTGAAGTGAAGTATATTTATATAATAAGTTTAAAACAACATTAGGAATTGCATCATTTTTCAATTCATAAACAATACGCATCCCGTTTCTGTCAGATTCATCTCTTATTTCAAAGATTCCCGGGATTTTTTCATCTTTTACTAACTCAGCTGTTCTGGCAATCATTTCAGCCTTGTTTATTTGATAAGGTATTTCGGTTACAATAATTGCATTTCTGTTGTGCACTTCTTCAAAGCTTACTTTTGCTCTAAGGACTACTCTGCCTCTTCCGGTGTGGAAAGCATCTCTTACACCATCATAACCGTAGATGATACCTCCTGTAGGGAAATCCGGAGCAACAATATGCTGTATCAGTTCATCAATTGTAATCTCTCTATTGTCTATATATGCGGTGATTGCATCTATAGATTCTGATAAGTTGTGAGGCGCCATATTCGTTGCCATACCTACTGCGATACCGGAAGTACCATTAACCAGGAGATTAGGGATTTTTGTAGGCATTACGGTAGGCTCCTGTAAACTGTCATCAAAGTTATTTTGAAAATCTACCGTTTCTTTATCTAAATCTGCTAAAATTTCGTCAGATATTTTTTTAAGTCTTGCTTCTGTATAACGCATTGCTGCAGGTGGGTCACCATCCATAGAACCGAAGTTACCCTGCCCGTCAACCTGAGGATAACGCAAACTCCACGGCTGTGCCATTCTTACCATCGCATCATAAACGGAAGAATCTCCGTGCGGGTGATATTTACCCAAAACATCACCAACGATTCTGGCTGATTTTAAATATTTTCTGTTTGAAAAAACTCCCAAACCATACATACCGTAAAGTACTCTTCTATGTACGGGTTTAAGACCATCTCTCACATCTGGTAATGCTCTCGAAACAATAACCGACATTGAATAATCAATGTAAGATGATTTCATTTCATCAACAATGTTGATAGGAATTAATCTTTCTCCTTCTTTTTGCATATATAAGTTTTATTACAATGATAATCAGACTATTAAAAATACGCCTGAAAACAATTTATTTTCAAATTTTAATAACGGGCTAAGTTACAAAATTTTTGACGATTTTTGCCTGAGAATTATATCAAAATATCTTAAAAAATATTAAATTATGAGTGTACTGAGCCTAACTTTTCATTGTATGAAAAGCAATATAACAGAGTGGGAAAAATATGTAGATGAAACTTTGATTCTAATGACTGAAAATCTGATGGATGTAGATCAATATATTCTTTCTGAAGTAGATAGCGACTATATAGAAGAAGGTAAAAACTATAATCTGCTGCTGATTTTTTCAGATGACGAAAAAAGGGAAGAGTTTACCAAAAGCGAATTATTGAATATAACAGAAAGAATTGAAATCAAATTTGGTGATCAGATTATGATTTTTAATACTTCTCTGAATCCTATTAAAAAAAGAATTTAAAATAATAAAACCCCTTTTGTAAAGGGGTTTGCTTTTAAATAAAATAATCTTTTGAATAATAAAATTTTTTCTGAAGGTTGTCTTTCGAAGTGTCTTTTTTGTTTTCCAGACTTCCATGTCTTGGGTGAGGTGGTTTTGGTGGTTTTGGAGGTCTTGGAGGTGGATGACACGCTGCCAAAGCAAATGTGATGCTAAAAACAACCAAAAACTTGAGTAAATTTTTCATATTTCTTCTGTTTGATTGCTAGTAATGAATCAAGCTAAGTGCCAAAAGTTTTTCTTCTTAGTTTTTTCTCTTAAAATGTAAAAAGCATCCCTGTCGGATGCTTATTTTTTATCTTCTATGTTTGTTATGACGCGGTTTGTGTTTGTAATGTCCATGGCCATGACCTTTTTTTTGCATATATACTTTTTTTACCTGTCCCGGAGGAGCTGCTCCCCTTCTACCAGGATGGCTGTGTACGATACAGGAAGTCAGTATAGCGAAAATAACTGTAACTCCCATCAGTTTCATTAATCGTTTCATATCTATCATTTTAAAAACTGATTTGGATAGGTACAATCATGATGCCAAATGATGTTTGCAATGTAAGTCAGAGATGTTATAAGATTAAACTGCTTTATTCATAATCCCACACTTTCGCTGCGTTTTTCAAGCATAACGAGGTCTTTCCATACACCATGTAGCATACCTACTTTTTTTCTCGTTCCCACCATTCGAAAACCATTTTTCTGATGAAATTTTATTGAAACTTCATTTTCCGGAAAAATATTAGACTGTAAAGTCCAAAACCCATGATGTTCGCTGTCTGCAATCAGTTTTTTCAAAAGTAAAGTCCCTAAACCTTTGCCTAAATATTGCTGATCGAAATAAATACTTACCTCTGCAACACCTTTAAAACATGCTCTTTTACTTACTGGCTTTAGCGCACACCACCCTATAATAAGACTGCTGTCATTTTCCAATACCCATCTGCATTCACTGAAAAAGCTTGTATTCCATTCTTCAGCGCTTGGTAATTCGGTATCAAATGTAGCGATTCTGCTGTCAATTCCCTGCTGGAAAATTTCCAGTACTCTACTTTCATCCTGCGGAAGCATTTCTCTTATTTCATAGTTCATTACTAATGCTTTTACTTTAATACATAATTTGCTGTGTCTGAAACTTTACAGTTTCACCGCCAAATTTAGATAATAAAAGGCAACAAAAAAACTGCTTTTTCAAGCAGTTTCATATACAGTTATTTTTACAGAAATTATCTGTTGGAGATATCCAGTCTTACAGGCATTACGAATGATGAAGCCAGCATATTTGCATTCAGTTTGTTAGAATCAATCTTATACTGAAGATGAGATAAAACATTTTCAATCTCTTTACTTACGTTTTTACAATCTCCTTTTGAGCGTACATTGATGATCTTACCATTTTCCGCAATGTCAAATTTTACTTCAGAATTTACAATTCCTTCTTTGTAGTCGGAATTTGTAAAATCAAAGTTTTGGATAAGTAATTTCTTAATCTCAGCGAAAGCATCATTTTTATTGATTAATACCTCCTCAATGGTATTGCTTTCTTTTGTCTGGGCATTTGCTGTATTGATTATAGATGCAAATCCGAATATGATGAATGTTCCTAATAGTATTTGAATTTTATTTTTCATAAGTCTTTGATTTTTGATTAGTTAAACTTTCTTATATCAAAGATATATAAAAATATTCATATTAATTTCATATTCAGTTAACATTCAGTTAACATTAAAAATTAAAATGTTGTAAATGAGATGTTTATATATGAAAAAATATTAAAAATTTAATATTGCAATCCTCTTTTCTTATTTGATTTTCATATTTTAACCTCAGTTCGGGATAAAAAATAAATTTAAATAATTGACTTATCGCATTATATTAATGTATCGCTACGAAAACAGAAGATTTTTTACTTTTTGAAAGTTTTTAAGCTAAACAGCCACTTTGTTTATTGAAAAAAGACAAAAATGGCATTACTTTAAGTTAAAGTTTATACTGAGTGTAGTCGAAGTGCCTTTTTTATCTTAAAACTGAATTCCTGATAATTGAATCTCTTTGTTTAACAATGCGTTTTGAAAACCTTATCCCGAACTTGGGTTATTTTAGTTTAATAAAGGTATTAATTACGTCTGTTTTTATAAAATGATGAGATATATTATTTCTTACTTGGATAAATAAAATCGGTGAAACAAACTGCTTCACCGATTAAAAATAATAATAAGATGTTAATTTAATGTATCTATATGATTAAAGTATATATCACTTTTCCCAATTAATTCTTTTGGTCTGAACATTCCGAGAATCCGTTCCGATCATAATGTCAAATTCTCCGCCTTCCCAATCGTAATTCAGCTGATCATCATGAAATTTCAGATTTTCAGGAGTTAAACTGAAACTGATGCTTTTTGTTTCTCCTTTTTTAATGAATACTTTTTGGAAGCCTTTCAATTCCTTCACAGGTCTTACCACTTTCCCGAATAAATCTCTTATGTAAAACTGCACCACTTCTTCCCCATCGTAATTTCCGCTGTTGGTAACATTTACACTGATGTTTAAGGTCTGATTTCCTTTAAGAATTGTTGAACTTAAATTTATATCAGAATATTTAAACTGAGTATAACTTAATCCATAACCAAAAGGGAATTTCGGGTCATTATCCAAATCAATATAAGCGGAAACATAGTTTCTGTCTGTATTGTTTTTTGCCGGTCTTCCTGTATTATAATGATTGTAATAAACAGGAATCTGTCCTTCTGTTCTTGGGAAAGTCATGGGAAGTTTTCCGCCCGGATTTACCGTTCCGAAAAGTACGTCTGCAATAGAATTTCCAGCTTCGGTTCCTAACCACCAAGTGTAAACAATAGTTGGAATATTGTCTGCTGCCCAGTCAAAAACCAGAGGTCTTCCTGCATTGATCATTAAAACAATCGGCTTTCCTGTTTTGGCAATTTCTTTCAGAAGATCTTCCTGAACTCCAGAAAAATGAATATTACTTCTACTCTTTGCCTCACCGCTCATTGCGTGACCTTCACCTAAAGTCATAATGACTACATCTGCTTTTTTTGCCGTTTCCACCGCTTCGGCAAACATCGATTTATCCTGATCGTCTACATTTGCGCCTTTTGCGTATAGCAATGTTGAGTTTTTGTCTAATTGATTTTTAATTCCGTCAAACTGCGTTACAATTCTCTGGTTATCATCTTTAAATGCCACCGACCAAAATCCGTGATTGGCAGAAGTTTCTTTTCCAAAAGGACCAATTAAAGCAACCGTTTTTACCGATTTTGAAAGAGGTAAAATGTTCTTTTCATTTTTAAGTAAAACAATACTTTTTGAACCAAATTCTCTTCCGAATTTTCTGTTTTCAAGATTATTTAATTGTTCTTTCTGTCTTTTTTCGTCACTAAATCTGTAAGGATCATCAAACAATCCCATTTCAAATTTTTTAACCAAAATTCTTCTTGCTGCATCATCAATCAGCTTTGGATCAACTTTCCTTTCTTTAACCAAATTAGGAAGTTCAGCCATATAAGCACGGCTTTCCATATCCATATCGCTTCCCGCAATGATTGCTTTTTTGGCAGCTTCTTTGTTATCTTTTGCATAACCGTGAGGAACCATTTCACCGATACTTCCCCAGTCTGAAACCACAAAACCATTGTAGTTCCATTTACCTTTTAATAAATCTCTTAAAATATATTGATTGGCTGTTGCCGGAATTCCGTTGATGTCGTTAAAAGAATTCATAAAAGTGGCAATACCCGCTTCTGCAGCTGCTTTGAAAGGTGGTAAATACGTTTCATGCAATTGTCTTAAACTCATATCAACAGAATTGTAATCTCTTCCGCCAACTGCCGCTCCGTACGCTGCAAAATGCTTTGCACAAGCCATGATCGCATCCAGATTTCCCAAACCTTTTCCCTGAAAACCTCTGATTCTTGCCAAACCAATCTGTGTTCCCAGATAAGTATCTTCACCTGAACCTTCCATTACTCTTCCCCATCTCGGATCTCTTGCAATGTCGACCATCGGGGCAAAAGTCCAGTGAATTCCGTAAGCGGAAGCTTCGGTTGCTGCAATTCTTTCGGATTTTTCAATCAATTTTAAATCCCAGCTTGCTGCCTGACCCAAGTTCACCGGAAAAGTTGTTCTGTAACCATGAATCACATCCTGTCCGAACAGCAAAGGAATTTTTAGTCTTGATTTTAAAGCTAATTCCTGAAATTTTCTGGTTTCCTGCGCTCCTGCAACATTCAGCATAGAACCTACTTTTCCCTGTTTTATTTCACTTAAAACATTTGCTGAGCTGGAATTTTGAGGACCTGTAGCATATTCAAACCCTGAATACTGAACAAGCTGCCCCACTTTTTCCTCTAACGTCATTTTTGATAAAAGTTCAGAGACTTTCTGATCAATTGTTTTTTGCCCGAATGCATTAATTCCAAATACTGTAAATGCTAATATGAAATAAAGTCTTTTCATTTCTGATTGAATTTTGATTGTGACTTGCTAACTTTAATTTAAAATACATTATAAACAAAGAATTTTACAAACTTCATCATTGTTTTTTTAAAGCTAACAAAATTACAATCAATAAATTGTTTGTGGTTAATCCTTTTTAAAAGACATATGTTGCCGTGGCATTTCCTGCAATCGTTACAGGAGCGGTCTTTTGATTCATTTTAATATTGAAGTTTCTTTCGGAAGAACTGCTGTTTTGTACAATAAGAACCGTTTTTCCGGCAGGTGTTTTGAAGGCTGCGGTCGCAAGATTATCCAGCTGGGTAGAAGCAATTCTTACAGAGTTTGCCGGAACAAATTTGGAAGCATGCGCAATAATATAATATGCTACGTTTTTTTCATAACTATTTGCACTATTAATAGTAACTGCACCTTTACATTGTTTGCATCCGCCCTGTGTATGCGGACCAAAAGAAGCATTATTGGCAACATTCCATTCCAGTGCATTTCTACTCCAGTTTCTCATCGAACCAATGATCACATTCTTGATGTGCCAATCCAGATCTCCGCCAAAATTCCCAGCTGAACTCGTCCATTGTTCTGTAAAGTAAACATTTTTATTTGGAAATAAATTATGAACGGTACTTAATGCAGAAATATCACCTGCATATAAATGAAATGCAGATCCATCAACAAAAGGATAAGCCTCAGAATCATTCAGAATAGCTAAAGGATAAGCCGGGTTGTCACAATTGTGATCGTAAGTAATAATTTTAGTATTAATATTTGCTGTCTGAAATGCTGGTCCCAAATGAGTTTTGATAAAATTTGTCTGATCTGTAGCACTCATATACATGCTTGGATTATTACCCGGATGCAGCGGCTCGTTTTGAGGGGTGATCGCATCAATATTGATTCCCTGAGATTTCATAGCCTGAATATATTTTACAAAATACTGTGCATAGACATTGTAATATTCAGGTTTTAGGCTTCCACCAATGCTGCTTCCGTTGTCCTTCATCCATACAGGAGATGACCACGGTGTTGCCAGAATTTTTATGTTAGGATTAATCAATAAAATATCTTTCAGCATTTGAACTAAAGCCTGATCTTTGTTAAGACTGAAATTTGACAAAGAAATATCAGTCTGTCCTGCAGGCATATCATCATAAGAAAAAACTTCACTGTTTAGATCTGATGCGCCGATACTTATTCTTAAATAACTTACGCCGATGCCATTGCTGCTGAAAAGGTCATTTAGTAATTCCTGTTTTTTTGATGCGCTTAGCTGATTGATTACTTCAACACTTCCTCCGGTTAAAGTATATCCAAAGCCATCAATGGTCTGGAAAACCTGTGCAGGATCTATATCAATGTTTCCGTAATTATTTGGTGACGAACTAAAATAAGCGGCATTCTGCTGCTGTAACTTTACAGACTGATCGCCTTTTGTAACCCAGATCTGAACGGGATCGCCGGATGTGTTTCCGCCTCCTCCGTTTACCGGATTTTCATTACCTGATAAATCTGCTGTTGTATTACTGCAATTAAAAAAAGAAAGAAGTGCTAGACCGCAAAGTGCAGCACCTCTAAAGAAACTATATGAATTTTGTAATTTCATTTTAAATCTTTATGGATTAAAAAAATTATTGCATTCTTCGGAACTCCACCTTGTCAATGCTTAGACTGTTTACCGTTTGTCCGCCGCATTTGATAACAAGATACACCGTTCCGGTAGCAGTAGCAGTAAAAACACCGCCGTTTTTGCCGCTATTGCAGCCAACAGAGGATACTTTTCCTTTGAATTTCCCTGTACCGCAACCATCCCATGTATTGATGTTTCTTAGGACCGATCCGCTAATGTCTTGTCCCGAAGCAGGAATACTGTTTACAACATATACCTCAAACCAGGTGTTTACCAATGGAGTATCAGAAGACGCTACCATATCAATAGAATATGATTTCCCTGCTTCAACATTAACAGATTGATAAATAGCCTGTTGGTTACTTCCTGATGCTACAATTGTAGCTTTACCGTTAGCAAGTACCCATTGCGCTCCTGAAGCACTAATTTTGTGAATAGACCATTTTGAAATTTCGTCCGGAGTATCAAATCTTCCGCCCTTAATCATGTTACCAGATACAGGATCCGAAGTAGGCACAACAACGGTCTGTTCCGATTTTCCTGCCATCATTCCTCCTATTCCTACAGCCTGATGCTGAATTACATAAGTGCCTGCATCAGGAAGGAAGATTTTTTCTTCACCTTTACCATTGTTGAAACCATCATCATCAATGTTCCACTGAGAATTAAGATAATTATTATGATTTCTTTTTAAAGTATATCTGTTTTCAGCGGTTTTAGAAACTGTAAAAGATGCATCAACAGGATCTTGATTAATTCCGTTTCCTTCCACAGATTCCGGTACACAGCTCGACAAAACGGCTGCCGTTGAAAGAAACATCAGGCTTTTATTAAAATATTTAGCTATCATGTTTTTTAGTTTATAAGATTAATATCCAGGATTTTGTTTTAAAATAGTTCCGGTAAGTTCAGTAAGAGGAATTGGCATAATTTCATTTTTATTAGCAACAAATCCTTTTGAAGATAATTTTGATGCAGCTTCACCCCATCTGACCAAATCAAAAAATCTGTGACCTTCACCAGCAAGTTCTCTTCTTCTTTCATCTTTTACAGCCTGCATTGAAACCGGTACTGAAGACAATCCTACTCTTGCTCTTACCGCATCTAAAAGAGCCTGAGCTCTTGCTCCGGTTCCGTTTAGTGCTTCAGCCTCCATTAGATACGTGTCTGCCAATCTGATCAGGATGTAATTTTGGCGGTAGTTTAATTCTGAAGCACCAGGAAGCGTTGTTTTTTCGTCCTGAGTAGGCATAAATTTATTGAAGAAGTATCCTGTATCCATATATGCCGGAGAATAATCTGCTTTATTTTGCTGCTTTAGTAATCCCATATTCAGGATTGTTGCATTAAATCTTGGATCATTCTGCATAAAGTTTGCTAAATCTGTTGTTACAGCATTGAAAGCCCACCCTCCAACAACATCCGGAGCATCCTGTGTTTTTTTTACATAAGATCTCGGTGCAGTCATAATACAGATTGAGTTTCCTTCATCCTGACCCTGTCCCCAAAAACTCCAGTCTGAGTTGGCTTTATTGGTATGGGTAATTTCAAAGACAGCTTCTGTAGTAAATTTGTTATCAGTAACCCATAAACTGTTATAGTCAGAGACAAGACGATAACCATATTGACTCGTGCTTCCAGGAGTTCCGTTTACTTGTGCCAGTTGTGCTGCAGCTTCTGCTTTTTTGTTCTGATAAAGCAAAACTTTCCCCAACATAGCTCTGGCTGCCCCTTGTGTAAGACGTCCTCTCTGCTCCCCGTTTACCATCATCGGAAGATTAGGAATTGCTTCGTTGAGATCTTTTTCGATCTGGGCATAAATTTCGGCAGGTGCAACTTGCGGAACATTATAAAAATCGTCATTCACCGTATACGTTTTAAGTATCAGCGGAATATTTTTAAACATTTTTAACAAATCAAAGTAGTAGATTGCACGTAATGTTTTGGCTTCAGCAATAAATCTGTTTCGGGTATTATCATTCATTTGAGCTTCAGGAGCTCTTGCAATCAATTCATTGGCACGCGCAACACCCTGCCAGTAATCTCTCCAATAGCTTGCAGGCATAGTGGTCTGATTAACTTGCCAATTGGAAACTCCCTGAATGCCCGCTCCATCGGTAGCACTACCACCACCAGCATAAAAATCGTCTGAAGCTGCATTAAAAAAAGTTACCATATTTTCAAAACCTCCCGCATTTTTTCTGAGGACATCGTAAGTACCGACTAATGCAAAGAAACATTCCTGCTCATTTCTGAAGAAGTTTGCGAAAGCCCCTTTATTGTCTTTCTCTTCCAGATTAGAATCATTACAAGACGTTACAACAGTAGGAACGGTTAAAATGAATAACGAAGCTAAACTTATTTTTAAAAATTTATTTTTCATAATGATTTAATTAAAATGTTATGTTAGCGCCAAACATAAAAGTTCTGGCTTGAGGATAAAATGCTCTGTCGATACCGTAAGAATCTCCCGCAGCGATTTCAGGATCGTAGCCTGTATATTTTGTAAATGTGAATAAGTTTTCACCTGTTATATAAAAGCGAACTTTACTTGCGCCAATATTTTGAGAAATATTTTCTGGAAGCGTATATCCCAGAGTTACAAGTTTAATTCTGAAATAATCTCCTTTTTGTAAATACCAGTTTGAAAGTCTTGAGTAGTTTTTGTTTGGATCGTTTCTTGTAATTCTTGGATTTTCGTTGGTTGAGCCTTCACCAGTCCATCTATCTAAAATTCTTGTCTGGTAGTTTGCATCAAGTATATCCAATCTTCTTAATCCCTGGAAAACTTTATGACCTGCAGCACCCTGACCGAAAACACTTAAATCCCAGTTTTTGTAGTTTACATTGACCGTTGCTCCAAAGTTGTATTTAGGAATTGAGCTTCCTAAGTTTACTTTATCCGAATCATTAATAACTCCATCACCATTAGCATCTGCCCAGATAAAATCTCCTGGTTTTGCATTAGATTGATACATCTGTCCGTTTGCGTTTACATAAGAATCAATCTGTGCCTGATTTTGGAATACTCCCAAAGTCTGGAATCCATAGAAGCTGTTATAGGCCTGTCCCGGTACAATTCTTTGTATAGGACCCATAGACTGAAAGCCCGCTCTGTCTTCATACGCCTGTCCTCTTACCAATGAAAGAACCTTGTTTTCGTTGTAGGCTACATTACCATTTACAGACAATGAAAAGTCATTCCAGGTTTTTTTATATCCCAATTCCAACTCAATACCTCTGTTCTCCATATCACCGGCATTCTGAAACGCTAAACCGGTAACTCCTACATAGCCAGGTATTTGTACCGCGCGAAGAATATCATAAGTCGTTTTCTTATATACATCTACAGTTAAAGTAAATGCATTGAAAAGTTTCATATCTGCAGCGACATTGGTCTGGGTTGTTGTTTCCCATTTTAGATTTTCATTAGCAAGTCCGCTAGGTAAATAACCAGGCATCACAGTTCCATTTCCATCCGTATAATTTGCTCCCGCTACATAAAAGCTGGCAAATTGAAAAGTAGGCATACCGTCATTTCCTAAAGTTCCGTAACCTCCTCTTAATTTGAATGTATTTAAAACATTATTTTCTGGCCAGAAATTTTCTTTATCAATATTCCATCCTAAAGAGAATGATGGGAATATTCCCCAGTGTTTATTTGCACCAAATATTGAGGAGCCATCATATCTTAACGTTCCTGTAAATAAATATTTGTTTTTGTAGTCATATATTGCTCTACCAAAGTATGATGCTTTGTTCCATTCCACATTATCCCAGGCATTTACTGCACGGTTATCTGATGGGGTGTAAAAATTGAATGAAGCCAGCTCATAACTTGAAACAGGAAGATTAGTATAAGTTACAGTTTGCCCGTATCCTATATTATAATCATAATATCCTGTTCCTGCCATTATATTCACGTTGTGATCTCCAAATTTTTTCTGAAATGTAAGCGTGTTTTCCATGCTCCATTCAAATTTTGTTTGGGTGGTTCTGCTGAGGCTGTTGTTTCCTGTATTGGTATTATTTGGATTCAGATAAAATAAAGGTGTGAAATTTTGACTTCCCCAATATGCTTTTTTACCATTTAATGAAGATCTGAGGGTAAAATTATTTAAGAATTTTACTTCTGCAAAAACATTTCCAATGAAATCATCAGACCAGTTGCGGTTTCCGAGTTGTGTATACTTGAAAGCAAGCGGGTTTGACATTTCCTGGTTTACATAAGGTGATATACCGTATGGATTTCCGTTTTCATTTCGTATAATGTAAGGGTTTGAATAAGCAGGTGTGCTTATTACATTAGGATCAGTTTCCACCAATGGAGTTATAGGATCTAAGTTTACCGCCGAACTTAAAGGTCCGCCAAATTCTCCGTTAGCATTAATTCCCTGATTTTTCTGATTGGTATAAGCAAATGTCTGCCCCAATGTCAACCAGTCTGTAACTTTATGAGTTGAGTTTATTCTTGCGGTAAGTCTTTTATAATAAGAAATATCCCGCATTACAATTCCCGACTGATCATAGTATCCAAAAGAGCCGTAGAAAGTAGATTTCTCATTACCACCCTGTACGCTTACTTCGTGGTTTTGTCTGTCTGCTGAACTGAAAATAGCATCCTGCCAATCTGTTCCTGCACCAAAAGCAGAAGGATTCTGAAATCTCGCAGTTCCGCCATCATTTACAAAACCTTCATTAATAATTGTAGCATATTGAGTAGCATTTAGCAAATCAATTTTTCTTGCAGCGTTGCTCACCCCAAAAAATCCGTTATAATTTAAGTTTAATCTTCCTTTCTTACCTTTTTTAGTAGTAACCAAAATTACCCCTCTTGCTGCAGAAACTCCATAAATTGCAGATGAGGCACCATCTTTCAACACCTCAATACTTTCTATATCGCTTTGTGTAAGCCACCCGATACCATCAACTACAATACCGTCTACCACCCAAAGAGGATCATTATTTGATGAATAACTGGTAATACCTCTTACCCTAATCGTTGCAGAAGCTCCAGGCTGTCCGGAGTTTGTTACCACATTTACACCAGCAGCTCTACCCTGTAAAACCTGTTCCGGTTTTCCCGCCGGAATTTTTGCAATATCTTCTTCTTTGATACTTGCAATTGCTCCGGTCACGTTAGATTTTTTTTGAGTACCATAACCAATCATCACGACTTCCTCAATCTTTTGTTCGTTAGAAAGCGTGTCATTCGGCGTGTTCTGAGCATTAAAATTTGCAGTAAAATAGAGTACTGCAACCATGCCCAAACTTCTTGATATTTTTACATTCATATACAGTTAGTTTTTTAATTCTCAAATTGAGACAATAAAAATATATATTTTTTTTAATTATTAACATTTATTTGATAATTATTTTAATTTTTCCAGTATTTTTGGGAACTGAAGGCAGGTCTGAAAGGCAAAAAAATGTTAAAAACTGTCGTTAAAAAGTTAAAATATTTCTCTAAAATGATTACCAAGCAGCCCAATATTTCGCTTCCCCTTAAGCTTACTTTTCTTATTTTTTCAATGGTACTCAACTGTATGGGCATTATTATTCTTCAGCTTTCGGACGAAAAAATCAATTATAATAAGCTGGGATTTTTAGAGTCTTTTAAAGATATTCCTATTGCAATTATTTCACTTTTTGCTGTGGGTTTTATCAGTCGTTTCGGAACTAAAAAATCTTTGATATTTTCACTTCTTTTGGTAGGTGTATGCTCACTTATCTTGCCTTTCGTTGAGGTATTTTGGTTTTATAAATTATGGTTTGCCATTATCGGAACCTGTTTTGCCCTCGGAAAAATTTGTGTTTACGGAATTATCCGCAACAATATGATAGAGGAAAGATCACTCGCAAAAACCATGAATAGTGTAGAAGCAGCTTATATGGTGGGAATTTTTGTTGTAAATATGGGATTTGGACTGCTGATTTCAAGTAAATTTGGTGAGTTCTGGAAGTTTGGTTTTTTGTTTATCTCTCTTATATCATTTGTTACAGTCTATCTGTTTTCGGTGATCAAAATAAGTGAGCCTTCAAAGATAAAAGCCACTCTCCTTCCCGATCTTTCAGGCTTCGGAAATCTTCCTGTTGTATTTTTTTTAGCCGTTATATTTTTTATTGTTTTTACGGAGCAGAGTTTCAACTCTTGGCTGCCTGCATTTTATAAGGATCATTTTAAAGTCAATTCATTCTTTGCACTTCAGGCAACGTCTTTTTTAGCAGTGTTTTCCTATATAGGTCGGGTTTTAACTTCAAAAATTATTCAGCGTTTTCCTTTACACCGTTATTTTATTACCTGTGTTCTACTGATCATTTTTGTTTTGATTCTCATCTCTGTATTGCTTTTTTTCTTTCCCGATAATTCAGCATTTTTAGTATATGTGTTCCCATTCATAGGACTGTTTCTTGCACCTCTTTATCCTGTAATTAATGCAAAAATGATTGCCACCATTGATAAAGATAAAATTAATACTTTCACCTCACTCATTGTAATATTCTCTTCTTTGGGAAGTTCTGTAAGTTCAATGATAATCTCAATATTATTTGAAAATCAGCTTCTTAATTACTATTCAATATATGTATTATCAGCCGTTACAATTATTTTATTGCTTTCTTTTTTCTATTTTAAGCTTCTCAGGACAAAAATTTAAAAAATAATTTTATTTTTACGAAATGAAAACTGACCACAATAAAAGTATTGAAAGCCTAAAAGAACTTATTGACAGTAAGAATTTAATTCCTAATGTCTCTGTAGACTGTACTATTTTTGGTTTCCATGATAATATTCTGAAAGTTTTATTGCTTAAATATCACGATCTGAACCTCTATTCTCTTCCCGGCGGTTTCGTATTTATTGATGAGGATCTCCGGGCTGCTGCAGAACGAGTATTATATGAAAGAACTCATCTAAAGGGTCTTTTTCTGGAGCAATTTCATACTTTCGGAAGAGTTAACCGTACGGAAAATAATGTACACAAAACTTTAATCAATAATAAAGGTCTGGATGTACCAATGGATCACTGGATCTTACAGAGATTTATTACCGTTGGTTACTGTAGTCTGATAGACTTTTCACTTGCCAATACTTTTCCTGATGCGTTCAATGAATCCTGTGCATGGTTTGAAGTTGGTAAACTGCCACAAATGGCGTTTGATCATGACAGAATTATTGCAGAAGGTCTGAATCATCTCCGTAAGAATATTGATACGCAAATTGCTGCCAGTAATCTTTTGCCGGAAAAATTTACCATGAAGGATCTCCAGTGTTTATACGAAACTATTTTGGGTGAAAAACTTAGGAGAAATAATTTTCAGCGTAAGATATTAAGTACTAATTCTTTAGAAAGAATGGAAAAATTATATGACGGATCTGCCAATAAAGCTCCGTATCTGTACAGATTTATAAAAAAATAACCGGAATTTTTTTTTCAAGCCTTACAAAAAAAGTTTATTTTTAGCAAAATTAATCGCATGTCATATTATCCGCTTACAAGCATCCCGGATTATTTCGGAATAGATGCCTTACTTACCGAAGAACACAAACTTATACGCCAATCTGTAAGAGACTGGGTAGAAAGTTTTGTAATGCCTAATATTGATGAAGCTGCTCAAAATCATACAGATTTGCCCAATCTGATGAAAGAATTAGGGAAAATAGGTGCTTTGGGACCTTATATTCCTGAAGAATACGGAGGATCGGGTCTTGATCAGATTTCTTATGGTTTAATAATGCAGGAACTGGAAAGAGGCGATTCTGCAGTGCGTTCTGCTGCCTCAGTACAGAGTTCGCTGGTAATGTTTCCAATCAATGAATTCGGTTCTGAAGAGCAAAAAAGAAAATATCTGCCTCAATTAGCTTCTGGAGAAATGATCGGATCATTTGGTCTGACTGAACCTAATCACGGTTCAGATCCCGGTTCTATGGAAACCTATTTTAAAGATATGGGAGATCATTATCTTTTAAATGGAGCGAAAATGTGGATTACCAATGCTCCACTTTGTGATATTGCCGTAATTTGGGCTAAAAATGAAGAAGGAAAAGTACAGGGCTTAATTGTTGAAAGAGGAATGAAAGGCTTTACGACCCCTGAAACTCATCATAAATGGAGTCTCAGAGCTTCTAAAACAGGTGAACTGGTATTTAATGATGTGAAAGTTCCTAAGGAAAATCTTCTTCCCGGTGTTACAGGATTGAAAGGACCTTTGTCTTGTTTAAATTCTGCCCGATACGGAATTTCCTGGGGAGTTATAGGTGCAGCAATCGACTGTTATTGTACTGCTGTGCAATATTCTAAAGAAAGAAAACAATTTGGAAAACCTATTGGCTCTTTTCAGTTGCAACAGAAAAAACTTGCTGAGTTTTTAACGGAAATTACTAAAGCACAGTTGCTTTGTCTGCAATTGGGGAATCTGAAAAATGATCACAAAGCTTCACCCGCTCAGATTTCAATGGCAAAAAGAAATAATGTGAAAATGGCAATTGATATAGCCAGAGAATCCCGTCAGATTTTAGGCGGAATGGGAATTATGGGTGAATTTCCGATGATGCGTCACGCTGCCAATCTTGAATCTGTCATTACCTATGAAGGAACTCACGATGTCCATTTGCTGATCACAGGTCTTGATATTACAGGCTTTAATGCTTTTTAAATATAATTAAACCTTCAAGTAAAATCTTGAAGGTTTTTTTTAATAAATTATTTGCGATATTCACTTTAAAAAGATTTTGACTTTTCAATGAAATTAATGTCAGGATTCAGAATTTCTAAAATTAAATTCTGAATAGAAATCATTGCATCATCAAGGCTTCCCTGAGCAAATTCCAGTGATACCACTCCTTTTTTGGCATCTGCAAAACTCCATATTCCTGTTTCTACGGGATAACCCCAAAATTCCGGCAGATTCTGAATAACATACTGATAAAGGCAGAGCTGCATTGCCTGTTTTCTCTCACTGTTCTGAAAATAATCTGACTGATTTAGTTCATCAATCTTTACCGTGAGATTTTTTGTTTTTGCTGTTTTATAATCTATAATTCTAATATTTCCGTTAAGCTTATCAATTCGGTCAATAAAACCAAAAAATGAAACTTTATCAGTTTTTTCTTTATCCAGATAGAAATCAATATTTTCAAATCTTTTTTCAATGTCTACAATTTCCAGTGTGTTTCCAGATTTTATCAGTTCGAGATCATGATTAAGGATATTTAAAATTACTTTTCTGGCAATTGCTTTATGAATGAAATTCATCCCTTTGTTATAAAATTCAGGTTGATGTTTCAACTTTTCAATAGCAATGTCTATAAATTCATCTATTCGTTGAATAGATGTTTGTAAATCAATATTTTTTAATGTTTTACTTTTAATGTTTTCATATATCTCTTGAAGTGTATAATGTACTAAATTACCATAATTTCTGATGGATAATTCTTCTTCGATTTCATCAGTTTCCGATGTATTTAAAACCTTTGAGAGATAAAAATCTATAGGATTGTACAGATAACTCGTAAGATGTGAAGCTGAAACTTTTTCTTTCCATTTTGAAAGCTGCTGAATCACGATAGTAGTTTTCACAATTTCAATTGGTTTGCTGATAATGGGATCAGAGGAATTTTCAACAATAATATGGTTGATCTGATGCTGGCTTTCCATCTCAATCTGGGTTATAAAACGACTCTTTTCCCCGGTATTAACTCCCGAACTTAAAGCATTAAAAAGTAAGTGTATATTCTTCGCATCCTGAAGAAGGCGGTAAAAATGGTAGGCATAAATGCTGTCATTTTCCAGAAAGGTATGCAGATCAAAATGTCTTCTTATATCAAAAGGAATGTAGGTGTTTTGCGAGTTTCCAAGCGGTAGTTTGCCTTCATTTACAGAAAGAAGAATCACATTTTCGAAATTAAGGAGTCTTGTTTCCAAAAGTCCCATTACCTGTAATCCTTTTAGGGGCTCTCCGATAAAATCTATGCTTTCAGAATTGATGTGCTGATTGATCAGAATCTCCAGCGTTTCCATCTTTATCTCAAAACCATACGGAGTAATCTGGTTTTTAATAAGGCGGAAAGCATTTTCAAAATGCGATATGTTTTCGTATTGTATATCGTCCAGCTGAAGCCATTTAATCTGTCGGCAGAAACTGATGAGATCATCTAAAAACTGATATTCAGACTCGGCTTTCTGCAAAAGTTTGAAGTAAGAAAGGTCTCCCAACAGCTCTTTCAGTAATTTCTGAGAAATGTAAACAATATTCCTTTCTTCTATTTTAGATTTAAAATGAATAATGATCTGATCATCTTCATCAGATTTCGGAAGTTCTTCCAATATTGGAAATAGATCTCTGTAATAGTATGAGGTTTTATTTTTTTCAAGCTGCTTCTGCAAATAAAATAATTGCTTCACCGCATTGGAAAATGAAAGATTTTTAAGCGGAAAACCCATTGTAATATTGAGATTTTCCACTTCATGCATTACATCCAGAGTTGCAGGAAGAAGGTTTTCATCCAGCAACACCACAGCTGTATTCGTGAAAGTCTTATTATTAATATCTTTAAAAATTTCAGGTAAGATTTTAGTCTGGGTGACATTTCCCGAAACTTCGTATACATTGATGTTTTTAGGCTGATTAAAATCGTCTTCTATCCAGTGAAATGCACGGCTGTCATTGAATTCCTTCCACATTTTATGATTTCTGAGGAATTTTCCTGCCTCTTGTCTTTCATCATCAAAATAATACCGGTCTGCCTGAAAGAAGCATTGTGCTTTATCCCACTGCAAGAGATTTCTTACCAGTTTTTCTTCTACAGGTGTAAAGGCATTAAAACCGCAAAAAACAAAATTATCATTATTCTTTTGGGCAAAATCCTGAATTTTAAGTTTTGCCAGCTCATGAGTCATTCCCGGAGTAGCCCAGTTTTTTTCCTGTAGTTTCTTTTTTAATTCAGGTAAAAATACATTCATATTCCGCCAGAAATTGAGGAATTTTTTACGCGGAACCTCATCATCTCCCAGATCTTGCGCCCATTCTTTGATGCGCTCTTCATCAAACATATATTGCAGTACGGCTTCATCACTTTCGGAAAACTTTAAAATATCATCCCAGTCTTTTTGTAGCGTGGGAAACCATTTTAAGAATTCTGAGAAATCATCATTGGGGATCAGATGCAAATTTTTATACACTTCAAATGCAAAAAGCCACAGCGATATTCCGTCTATGGTTTGTTTGTCTACAATTTTGACAATTAGTTCTTCAATCGTAAAAAAATCAGGAAGAAATCCTGAATATTGGCGTTCTTCAAGAATCTGCCGTATGAAAACTATGGGTCTTTTTCCGGGTAAAATGATATTAAACTGTGACAGATCATTGTTTTGAGCTAATAATTCGTCAATTATTTTATTTAAAAATTTCACAGTTTTTGGTAATTTTTTAATTGTTCCAGATCATCGGCAATCCTGCTGTTATATTCAGATTGTTTTTCTTTATTCATACCATGACTGGTATCTCTGTCATACGCAGCCTGATAATTTTTATATTCGGAAGATATTTTAGCGTATATAGATTTGAAATATTTATTAAAATCGCTTGTGTTTTTAATTCTTGCAGCAACTTCTTTTCTCAGTTTTCTAGCGTGAATTTCAGCTATATCAAAATGCTTTTGTTCATGAACCAAAACATAGTCATTGATTCTTTTGTCATCTTTCCAGGACTTATCTTCATTAAAAATAGTTTGAATATCAATTTTTACAGAAACCTTAGGATCGCTTGATGTGATTACCGAATATTCCCATCCACAATGGGTATAAGCCACGACGTCTGTTTCTCCAAGATTGTTTTTTTTGCTTCTGAAGTTTTCCCAAACCAATTTCTGGTCATCTTTCCATTCGATTTTCTGAGCAGAAAAAAAATTAAAAGATATTATAAAGAGAACAAATAAATATTTCATTAATTAACAACGATGTTTTTTGTAATCCAGGTATTTTCACCAGTCCAGAATCTAAAAGTATAAACTCCCTTTTTCTGAGGATGGAAATTGATTTGATTTGCTGCTGAATATTCCACCTGCGGACAAGTGCCGTTGGTAAAATATTGATATGCAGTTATATCCCGTTCTGTTTCTTCGGAATGAATATAATCATATCCATAAAATCCCTGACATTTTGATTGGTATTTTGAATAGGTTCTTATACTTTGAACTGAAAATACAGACATCGTATCGCTCACTATTTTTACACTGTCTATTTTTATCTTTTCTACAGATTCTATCGTTTCATAATCTTCGTCTTCTTTACAGGAAATAACAGATAGTCCCAAAAAAGATGTTATCAAACAGATTTTTAGCAGAGATTTCATGATGGTGTATTTTGTTTTGAAAATTAAAGTTAGCAAAAATTATTCCTAATAATTGCTGAATTACGAATTAAAATTACCTTTTGATAAATAAACCACTTTTTTTGTTTCAAAAAAATCTTCTTCAAAATAAATTTTCAGACTAAAGAGTTCACATTTTAATCCGGCAAGTTCTTCTGCCAAATCTCCGCCTTTTAAATACAGAACGCCATTATGTTTAGTATTAAACTGGTCTTTTTCAAATTTCCCTTTCAGCCAGCGCAAAAATTCTGGCATCTGCGTCACTGCTCTGCTTACGATAAAATGAAACTTATCTTTCACCTTTTCTGCCCTTCCGTGAATTGCAGTAAGGTTTTCCAGACCAATGCCTTCTGCTACTCCGTTTACAACTGTAATTTTTTTTCCTATAGAATCAATCAGGGTAAATTGTGTTTCAGGAAAAAGAATGGCTAAAGGAATTCCAGGAAAACCACCACCTGTTCCTATATCCAGAACTTTTGTTCCGGAAGCAAATTCCATTACTTTTGCTATTCCTAAAGAATGAAGCACGTGCTTTTCGTAAAGTGAATCTGTATCTTTTCTGGAAATAACATTTATTTTTTCATTCCACTCCTTATACAGATCTTCAAGCTTTGCAAACTGTTCAATTTGTTTTTCTGATAAATTGGGAAAATATTTAAGAATAATTTTTAATGACATATAGTAATTATGAAAAGCAAAAATAAGGGTTTTTATTATTTTATGAGGAATTATTACTTTGAGATTAAATGATTAGGTTCAAATTTTAAGTTTTACAAATCTAACTGTCTCTGAAATTCTTCAAAATATTTTGCCAGATGAATACCGTCTGCTAGACCGTGGTGAGCTTCGATAGATACAGGCATCATTTTTTTGCCTTCTCGAATATTAAATTTACCAAAAGCAATTTTAGGAATGCACTCTTCAGGATCAAAATTGGTAGGATGCACAATTGCAGAAAATGAATTCCACGGAATTGTTGTGTGCCGAATATGATTAACGGGTAAAATCTCATTTCTGATTCCTAAACCGGTAGAATTTTGAACTGTACTTATCTGATCTTGAAGTCTTTCATTAAAAATTGTAAAATCTTCAGAATAATGAAAAAAAGAGAACCCAAATGTTCCGTCTGTTCGTCCAATGGTGCTTCCGACATGAACTTCATCAAATAAAATAACTTGATCATCAATTATCCTCAGTTTTAATTCATCTACAGCATTAATAGCAACCATTGATTTATACAGATAATAAGAAAAGAAAGAATATCCGTTTTCTTTTGCCGTTTCATAAGCTTTGGTACAATCTACTTCTGTTGTAAATCCGAAATACGGACTTTTCATGGCAGAGAAAAATTTAAAATGTTCTTTTCTGTTCCAGTTTTCAATATTTATTACCTTCATTAATTTATTTTTTTGCAAATCTCTGAAAGTTTTTTATTATAAATATCAGAAACAGCGGACAATTTTAAGAAACTGATATCATGCGGGGCATTTTATACTAAAATATTATTTTAATAAATTGGTCAGCTTTTTGAATGAAAAAATAATAAATTCATAGTCTTGAAACTCATCACATTCACAAATAAAGGAATCTACTGTCCACAAGGAAAATTCTACATTGATCCGTGGCGACCGGTTGACTTGGCGGTCATTACACATGGACATGCCGATCACGCTCGTTGGGGAATGAAAAAATACTTGTGTCATCATTTTACCAAACCTATTCTGCACAAGAGAATCAGCGAAGATCTTGAAGTTCAGAGCGTGGAATATGGTGAAGTCATCAATATTAACGGCGTAAAAGTTTCACTTCATCCTGCTGGTCATATCATCGGTTCTGCGCAAATCCGGTTGGAATATAAAGGCTATGTAAGCGTTGTTTCAGGAGATTATAAAGTTCAGGATGATGGATTAAGCACCCCTTTTGAACTGGTAAAATGCAATGAATTCGTTACTGAAAGTACCTTTGGACTGCCAATTTACAACTGGCTGGAAGTTCCGGATCTGAATAAAAAGCTCCAAAACTGGGTTCTCAGAAATCAGGAAAATCAAAAAACCTCTGTTTTCATCGGTTATTCTCTGGGCAAAGCACAACGGGTAATGAAAGCCGTTGAAGGAACGGGAAAAATCCACGTCCACTACTCGATTGGGAAACTGAATAAAGCTTTTGAAGAAGTCGGAATTGTACTTCCTGATTATGAAATTCCCGATTTCAGGGAAAGCATCAAACACGTTGCAGGAGATATCGTGATTGTTCCGCCTGCTTTGCTGGATTCCAATGTGATTAAAAAAATTCCGGATGCGGCAACAGCGATCTGTTCCGGATGGATGCAGGTGCGCGGTGCAAGACGATGGAGAAGTGCAGATGCTGGTTTTCCGATGAGCGATCACGCCGACTGGAAAGGTTTGTTACAGGCTATAAAAGCTACCGAAGCGGAGATCGTCCACGTTACGCACGGACAAACCGAAGTTTTTTCTAAATATTTGAACGAAATCGGAATTAAATCTGATGTGATGGAAACATTGTATGGAGACGATGATGAGGAGGAAAAAGAGAAAGAAATCGTAAAGGATAATAATTAATTTGAAATTAACCGTGTCAAGGTTCAAAACCTTGACACGGTTTAAAGATTAAATAAAACTTTTAAAAAATTTCGCAGGAACTTAAACGTTGTACTAAAGAAGTTATAATATTGGAAAGCTCAGGAAGAGCTTGCGGTTAATAGAAAAAATAGAGCGCAATAAAGCGGAGCTCCGTAGGAGCGACCTGATAAAGATTTAGACAACGAATTGCACGCAGCCCGACCTGAGTGGAGCTCTTTTGCAGTTTTCCAGCAGGAAAAAGCAATGGCAAAACTGCAAAAAGCGGGAACGGAGGGCGGAAATTGCTGCCATAAAAAAATAATAAATGCAATTAGGCGTAGCCAAAAGCTACCCAAATATTACAAACATACGTTTAAAAAACGCCAATTAAAATTTATGAAACATTTCGCAGAACTGATCAATGCTCTCGAAAGCACCAATAAAACCAATGCTAAAATCGATGCCATCATCGATTATCTGGAACGTGCGCCTGATGAAGATAAAGTCTGGTTCATTGCGTTGTTTACGGGCAAAAGACCTAAACGGAATGTAAACACCAATTATATGAAAAAATGGGCTTTGGAAATTACGGAGTTACCGTTCTGGCTGTTTCAGGAAAGCTATTCGTCAGTCGGAGATTTGGGCGAAACTATTTCCCTGATTCTTCCACCACCCACGGAAAAAATCGAACGCTCATTATCGGAGTGGATGAAAGATATTATCAATTTAAAAACAAAAACCGACGCTGAAAAAAAAGAATTTGTTCTGAATTCGTGGAATGGTTTAGATTATACGGAACGACTGATTTTCAATAAACTACTGGGCGGAAGTTTCAGAATCGGAGTTTCTGATAAAACACTGATAAATGCCCTGACAAAGTTTTCCGGACAGGAATCCAGCGCATTAATGCACAGTTTGATGGGAAAATGGCAACCAGCCGAAGTTTCTTTTCAGGGATTGATTTCAGCTGAAAATGTGAATCCGGATAATTCAAAACCCTATCCGTTCTGTCTGGCTTATCCATTAGAAAAAGATTTGGAAGAACTCGGAACTCCCGATGAATGGCTGATTGAATACAAATGGGACGGAATCCGCGGACAGATTATTAAACGTAATAATGAAGTTTTCATCTGGTCAAGAGGTGAAGAACTGGTGACGGAACAATTTCCTGAAATTGCAGAAGCAATTCAGCAGATGAATGGAAATTTTGTAATTGATGGAGAAATTCTCGCTGTAAAGGACGAGAAAGTTTTAAATTTTAATGAATTACAAAAACGTCTGAACCGTAAAACATTAACAAAAAAAATGCTTTCTGAAATTCCGATTGAAGTCTTTGCGTATGATCTTTTAGAACTGGAAGGAAACGATTTGCGTGAAAAACCCATCTCTGCAAGACGTGCCATGCTTGAAGAATTATTATTGAATGAAAATCCTGAAAACATCAAAATTTCCGAATCAATAGAATTTGAAAACTGGCAAGAATTGAACAGGATCAGAGAAAATTCCAGAGACATCAACAGTGAAGGTTTGATGCTTAAACAGAAAAACTCACCTTATCATTCCGGAAGAAAAAAGGGCGACTGGTGGAAATGGAAAATCAGTCCTTTAACCATTGACGTAGTTCTGATTTATGCCCAAAAAGGAAGCGGAAGACGAAGCGCATACTATACCGATTACACTTTTGCCGTGAAAAACGAAGGTAAATTAGTAACGATCGCCAAAGCTTATTCAGGATTAACAGACAAAGAAATTATGGAAGTCAGTAAATTTGTGAATAAAAATGCCATTGAAAAATTCGGTCCGGTTCGAACTGTAAAAGCTGAATTGGTTTTTGAAATTGCTTTTGAAGGAATCGGCTTCAGCAACCGTCACAAAAGCGGCGTTGCGCTAAGATTTCCGAGAATTTTACGATGGCGAAAAGATAAAACGGTGGATGAGATTGATGATTTGGAAGAGATAAAAAAATTGATACAGTGAGATTCTTCAAAGCTCCAGAGGAGCTTTATCTGTGTAGAAACAACCATTTATTTCCAACTTTTTGGAACTCCGTAGGAGTTTTATCTAAATCGTTTGAAAAAAAAATAGCGCACCTCCGGAGCGCCAACTCTATAATTATTAAATTTACTACACAGATAAAACTGCTCTGCAGTTTCAAATAAAAAGGTGCATATTTTGATATTATTGAACTTTAACTAAAATCTTGAATCAATTCGAAAATACCAACGGCTTTAAAGTCATTCAGCAATGGATGGCGGATAAAGGCAATTCCCCATTTAAGTTTCAGGTCGATACGTGGCAGAAATTTGAGAACGGTTACAGCGGAATGGTGATTGCTCCGACCGGTTTTGGAAAAACATTTTCTGTTTTTTTAGCATTGTTAAACCATTTCTTAAACCATCCTGAAAAATATGGAAAGGGCTTAAAAATGATCTGGATCACACCGCTCCGATCACTGTCCAAAGACATCGCCAAAGCAATGCAGGAAGCAATTGACGAAATCGGACTGGATTGGACAGTTGGAGTAAGAAACGGCGACACCGATCCGAAAGTACGGCAGCAACAGGTAAAAAATATGCCTGAAATTCTTGTGGTGACACCGGAAAGTTTATATCTTCTTCTCGGGCAGAAAAATCACGAACGTTTTTTTAAAGACTTAAAAACTGTAGTTGTGGACGAATGGCACGAATTACTCGGATCAAAACGCGGTATAATGGTGGAATTGGGAATTTCCCAGCTTACAAAATATGCTCCCAAAATGAAAATCTGGGGAATTACAGCAACCATAGGAAATCTGGATGAAGCAATGGATATTTTAATTCCGTATGACATCAAAAAAACGAAAATTACCGCCAAAGAACAGAAAAAAATTGATATTCTCTCCGTTTTTCCGGATGAAGTGGAAATTCTTCCTTGGGCGGGACATCTCGGACAAAAATTAGCAGATAAAGTAGTGCCCATTATCTTAGAATCAAAATCGACCATTGTTTTTACCAATACGAGAAGCCAGAGTGAAATGTGGTACCAATTATTGCTTCAGGCCTATCCCGATTTTGCAGGACAGATTGCCATTCATCACAGTTCAATTGATGCTCATCTGAGAATCTGGATCGAGGAAAATTTAAGTTCCGGAAAGTTAAAAGCCGTCGTTTCCACCTCTTCTTTGGATTTGGGAATTGATTTTAAGCCGGTTGATACCGTCATTCAGATCGGTTCTGCAAAAGGTGTTGCTAGATTTTTACAACGAGCAGGACGAAGTGGTCACTCCCCTTTTGAAACGTCGAAAATCTACTGTGTTCCAACCCATTCACTGGAACTGATTGAAGTTGCCGCTCTAAAGGAAGCCGTAAAACAGAAAGTGATCGAGCCGAGAGATCCGCAGGTTTTGTGTTTTGATGTTCTGGTTCAGTTTTTAATGACTTTAGCAGTGGGTGACGGGTTTTATCCGCAGGAAATTTACGGAAGAATTAAAAAAGTCTATGCTTTTCAGGAAATGACGGATGAAGAATGGAAAAGCATCCTCGATTTTCTTACCATCGGCGGAAGTGTATTGAAAAGCTATGAAGAATTCCATAAAATCGTAATTCAGGAAGACGGTTTGTATAAAGTGACGTCCCGAAAAATTGCGATGCTTCACCGGATGAATATGGGCGTTATTGTAAGCGATGCCATGCTGAAAGTGAAATTCATTTCCGGCGGTTATATCGGAATGGTGGAAGAATATTTTATTTCAAAACTAAAAAAAGAAGAAAAATTTATTTTGGCAGGAAGAGTTCTGGAAGTCGCGATGATTAAAGATATGACGGTTTTTGTCCGCGCTTCCAAAGGAAAAGCTCTTGCGCCGAGTTATCTGGGAGGAAGACTGCCTTTAAGTTCAAATTTAGGTCAGTTTTTAAGAGAAAAGTTATCCGGTGCGCTTAATCCGAAAGCTTCAGAAAAGGAGCTGAAGTTTTTGAACCCGTTGCTGATGAATCAGGAAGAACGTTCTCACATTCCGAAATGTGATGAATTTTTGGTGGAACTCATTAAAAACCGTGAAGGTTATCATTTGTTTATGTATCCGTTTGAAGGTCGGCTTGTTCACGAAGTAATGTCGGCTTTAATCGCCTACAGAATTTCAAAACTTGCTCCGATTTCCTTTTCAATGGCGATGAATGATTATGGTTTTGAACTGTTCAGCGACAAAGAAATTCCGCTGAATGATGAAAATCTTCATAAAATTCTGAGCAGGGAAAATCTGATGACGGATGTAATTTCCAGCATCAATTCAGCAGAAATGGCAAGAAGAAAATTCCGTGACATTGCGGTTATTTCAGGAATGGTGATCCAGAATTATGCAGGAAAACAGCGTTCCAACAAATCTCTGCAAAGTTCGGCAGGATTAATTTTCAAAGTTCTCGAAGATTACGATCCGAACCATTTCCTTGTAAGACAGGCTTATACAGAAGTTTTTAATGCGCAATTGCAGGAACAGCGACTGGTGGAAGCCTTTAAACGGATTGAAAAATCAAAAATAATCCTGAAATTTGCCAATACTTTTACCCCGCTGAGTTTCCCGATAAAAGTGGACAGTTTGCGACAGACGCTTTCCAGTGAAGGACTGGATGCGAGAATTCAGAAACTGATTCAGCAGGCGAAAAAAGGGAAATAGAGCTAATTGTCAATAAGTCAATTATGAATTTTACGGCGTTGTGTCATTCAGAACATAGACAGAAAGTCTACGAACGCAGTTCAGAAGTGTAGTGAAGAATCTATTTAAATTTGAGATTCTTCTTTCGTCAGAATGACAATTGCAATGCTAACGTTTTTATATCAAATGAAAATAGTAACAAAAAACATCCATATTCAGGACGAAGTCTTTACGTTAACCAATCAGAGAGCATTATTCTGGAGAAAAGAAAAAGCCTTGATCTTGTCGGATCTTCACATCGGAAAAACCGCCCATTTCCGCAAAAACGGAATTGCGCTTTCCGATCATATTTTTGAAAATGACCTGCAGCGATTATCCGTTTTAATCGAATATTTTCAGCCGGAAAAATTTATTGTTGTCGGCGATCTGCTTCACGCAGGAGACAATTCCGGAGTAGATAAATTCTGTGAATGGAAAGCTGAGTTCCCTAACCTCGAATTCCATCTTGTAGAAGGCAATCACGACAGAATTTCAAAGAAACTTGAAGCTAAACTCTGCCTTAATTTCAGGGACGAAACCCTAAATATTGATGATTTTTTATTCGTTCACGATTTTCAGAAAAAGAATGAAAAATTTCAGATTACGGGACACATTCATCCCGGATTTATCATTAATTCTCCAGTAAAAAAAATCAAACTGCCGTGTTTTGTGGTGACAGACAATCAATTATTACTTCCTGCTTTCAGTGAATTTACAGGTTTAGATACAAAAAATCTCCCTGAAAAAGGAAGATTCTATGTTTTTACGGATGCTGAAATCTATGAGATATAGAAATATTATAAATTGTCAAACCATTTATAAATGTCTGTATCTGATGATATTCCAAGCTTTTTTCTTAATCTGTTTTTACGATTCTGTATAGCTTTTGGAGTGACAAAAGTATAAATTGCTATTTCTTTGGTCGTTAATCTCAGTTTCAGATAAATACAAAAAATTATTTCAGAGTTTTGCAGGTTGGCATTGATCTCTGAAAGCTTTAAAAAAAAATCGGGATATACCGATTTATATTTACTGAGAAGTCTTGGTGAATTTTCCTTCGCTAATCTTAAAATCTCTTCGTCTGGCATATTAAAAGCGTTTTTTGAGTATGTATCTAATTCAGCTTCTTTGTCTGGGTTATTATTAGTCATGTGTTGTTCCTTTTTCTATTAAATGCTAAGTTTTATTAAATTTTGATGAAATCTTAATGTAATAATAGTCACTTAAAATAGATTTAATTATTTTAGTATTTAAACTATAACGATCTCAAAATTATTATTTTTTTAATCTCTGGTTTATGATTCTAATCAGCAAGGGCGTTTTTTAGTATTTTTTTATGAAAATTATTCACCATTGGTTTTTAGAGACTTGTTTTTCTTTATGCTAAATAATTTAAAATAATGTGAGTTCGATTTAAGTCGCAATCAATCTATCTTGATCAATAATGTCGCCCTTGGTGTTTATTGTTGGTTTTTTATCAAAGAACGAATAAGCTGCTAAAGCCGACAAAATATTCAGAATAAAGTTACCAAAACTTCTGTGACGGGTAAGTTCTATTTGACAAATATTCTTGAATTCATCGTTTACAGACT
>NZ_JBVYOF010000025.1:0-15212 GCF_056133985.1 Chryseobacterium sp. L12
CAGCGTGCATCTTTCTCCTTTGAATATAGCTTCCTGTAATAACATACTGCTGATCCATAGTGGTAGTCACCTGCGAGATAAAATCCTGCGCTTTTGAACTGATGTCTTTCTGCCATATTACTTCCTGAGCCTGCAATACAGCCATGGTGCATACAAGAAATGCACCCGAGTAGAGTTTTTTCATAGCTGCGTTTTTTTAATAGTTTATTTTTTAATTTTTCAAATATAAATGAATTTTTTGAATGTATAATTCACCATGTTTTAAAAAAATAAAATTCATGGTTTTTTTATTTATCTTCATATTGTATTAATATTTAATTTATTCCGGATGATAGTATTTCACGCAAAGATTTAATTCAAAACGTTTAATTTTAATATGCAAAGGCAATTAAATTGCATCGCAAAGCGTGAAAATACCGCTTCATCAATCAACTTGTTGAGTCAACTTTGCTCTTTAGATCTAATTATTTTCTTTAAAAAAGATTAGTAAAAAGCAAAAATAAGCAAAACGATTAAACCCGTTGCTATACAATGCTTTATAAAACAGTAGTCTTAGTTTGGAACTCGGTGTCTGATAGGTTTTGGGCTTGAAAACACAAGGTTAGGTTACTAATTCGTTACCGATTGATAAAGGTAACTACATAGCTTAACTGTTTATATTTCAGTCTTTTGCACCCTTTTTTACATTCCCTTGTAACTCAATGTAATTTAATTTTAAACATTAAACATTTGAGTTATGGAACAGACAAAAAAGTCCACGTTCAAACTGCTTTTCTACCTGAAAAAGAACGAACTGAAAAAGAACGGTAATGCACCGATTATGGCACGTATTACCATTGATGGAACAGCTAAAACTTTGGGAACAAAGTTAGAAATTAACCCGAAAAATTGGGATTTAAAATACGGAAGAGTTGAGGGCAAGAGTGCCACCGCTTTGAACATTAACCAAAAGCTGGATAACGTACGGGGTCGTATCGACAAGATTTACGAAGATATGCTGAAGCACGAGGGTTTTGCGACCGCACAGAAAGTAAAGCTCTCGTTTTTGGGTGTTGGTGTAATGGACGATGCCGTACTAAAAGTCTTTAAAGACCAAAATGAAGACTTTGAAAAAATGGTCGCTAAGGGAAAACGCTCTCAAAGCACGTATAGCAAATACAACACTGTTTACAACCATCTTAGCGAATTTATAAGGGAGCGTTACCATCGGGACGATATGGCTTTCCGGGAACTCACTTCTGATTTTATTCGTGAGTTTGATTTCTTTCTTCGCATTGATAAGGAATGTACCCATAATACGGTTTGGGTTTACACAATGCCAGTTATTGCTTTGGCAGAATTGGCTATTAAAAAAGGCTTGATACGGGATAATCCTTTTGAGGATTATGAAATCAGTATGGAAGAAACCGACCGCAGCTACCTTTTAAAAGAGGATGTAGAAACCTTAATGCTCCTGAAACCATCTAAGCCTCGATATGAACTTGTAAAAGACCTTTTTATTTTCAGTTGCTTCACAGGGCTTTCTTACATAGACATTAAGAAACTGAAATGGAGCAATATCCAGTCTTTCTTTGATGGACACCAATGGATAATCAGCAGGAGAAAGAAATCAGATGTTGCCTCCAACGTCCGTCTTTTGGAAATCCCCAAACGCATCATTGAGAAATATCGTGGAGCTACAAGAAATGATTTTGTATTCCCAATGCCATCCAATGCGACTTGCAACACGCATATAGGTAAACTTATTGAGGAAGCGGGTATTGTTACAGAACAGAAAGTTACATTCCACACCGCCCGTCATACATTCGCCACAATGTTTTTGACCGAGGGTGTTCCGCTTGAAAGCCTTAGCAAAATGATGGGTCATAAGAATATTTCCACTACACAGATTTATGCTAAGATTACCAGCCAAAAAATCAGTAAGGATATGGATTTGGTTTCGCCTAAATTTAAGGCAATGGAAGATGCGTTTATTATTAAAATGGAACGGGAAGAAATAGCATTATTGAATGAACATACAAACGCAGATAAAATTTACAATACCGAAGAAATTATGGTTTAAAAATTAGTGCATTCTTTACTTATCAGATTGAAGCAGGATTTAACTATCCTGCTTTTTTTATGCCCTTACTTTTCGATTATTCCAACCTCTATTTCAGGCTCTCATAGCCTGGTCATTTATTCCATAAAAATTAGAACAGAATATTTCCACAATCAACCGGTAAAAAGGCAGCTAAGTTATAGCGGGCAGCCACCGCACACACCCACCAATAAAAAAAATGAATGAACGGTTTCCCCCTAAAGGAACCCCCATTAAATCATTTTTTTTCTTGGTTTTCGCTATTGCCCGCTTGGATTATCTGCTTTCTTTTTTCCGGTTTTTCTTTTGGAAAAAATTATGCGAAGCGAAGCGGAGCAAACCACAACAGGAAGCAGGAAACGAGAAAAGCGAACGTAACAAAATGTAAAACTTTTAAAACAGGACGATTATGAACATTATCGGAAGACTGACAAAAAATGCGGAAGTACGCACATTGTCGAACGAAAAACAGGTAGTAAACTTTTCAGTAGCGACCAATGAAAGCTACAAAAACAAGCAAGGTGAACGAATAGAGCAAACAACCTATTTCGATTGTGCCTATTGGATTTCTGCAAACGTGGCAAGCCTACTCACAAAAGGCACTTTGGTAGAACTCACAGGCAGAATAAGCACAAGGGCGTGGATAGGCAAAAACGGCGAAGCACATTCGGGGCTGAACTTTCATACCTCTCAAATCAAACTGCACGGAGGTAGTAAGAGAGCCGAAACCATACAGGCTACTGCACAAGCCGAGAACAACAGCTTTACTGCACAGGGAGCAGATGACGACCTCCCATTCTAACAACGAGTATTCAATCATTTTTTAAACATCAAATTTTAAGCATTATGGCACATAATATCAATTTCAACGAGAGAACAGGACGTTATTCATTTTTTAGCGTACAACAAAAAGCGTGGCACGGTTTAGGTCAAATCGTAGAACAATACCCGACAAGTGAGGAAGCAATCAAATACGCAGGGTTAGATTACGAAGTCGTAAAATCCCCACTATTTACCAAAGGTTCGGGCATTATCGAAACCACCAACGGCATAGAGATAGGCAGTAGCGAATTAGAAGTACCTAACTATTTCGCCAACATACGCACCGATAACAATGCAGTATTGGGCGTAGTCGGTAAGGATTACCATATCGTACAAAACCGTGAAGCCTTTAATTTCTTTGATGCCATTGTAGGCGGTGGCGAGGGCATTCTGTACGAAACCGCAGGAGCGTTAGGCAACGGAGAACGTGTTTTTATCACAGCCAAATTGCCCGACTATATCCGTGTAGGCAATGGCGATGATGTTACGGAAAAGTACATTTTCCTAACCACTTCGCACGATGGTAGCGGAAGTATCACAGCCGCATTTACGCCTATCCGTATTGTATGCCAAAACACGCTGAATGCTTCGTTACGCAGTATGACCAATGTAGTCCGTATCAAGCACACTTCGGGAGCAAAACAACGTATCGAGAACGCTCACAAGATTATGGGACTTGCCAACACATTGAGCAACCAATTAGAGGGCATTTTCAACGAATGGGCAAAAGTAAAGGTAACAGACCGAGAAGTAAGAAAGCTAATACAGTTGGCACTTTGCCCAAATAAGGAAACGCTTGACCTAATCAAAAAAGGTGCGGAAGATGAAATTTCCACCGTGTTCAAAAATGTCGTTGAGGATGCTTTTGCGTATGCTATGATAAGCGACACCCAACAAATGGACACTACCAAAGGTACGTTGTTCGGAGCGTACAATTCTGTGACAGGCTACTATCAGAATGTAAGGAGTTACAAGAATGACGAAGCCAAGTTGCAGAGCATTGTATTGGGTGGTACTGCCCAACTCAAATCGCAGAAAGCATTTGAACTATGTACTGCATTTGCTCTGGACGGTGCGGAAATCCTAAACCTTAATTAGATAACCACAGGCTACCGCCTTAATCGGTGGTAGCCTATTATAAACAACAGCTATGACAATGGAAACCTATAAAGCAACGCTGAAACACGACACAGGCAAAGTAACGCTGACAGTAGTATCACTTAGCGGAAAGCAGAGAGCAATACAGCAGATAACAGCCGTAGAGGGTTGTCCCGAATGTGCCATTGTGGATATAGTAAAGATTGATAACGATACAAAACAGCAGAATATGAAAGCAAAAACCATAGACGAAGCCAAAAGTATGGCTAAAGAAAAAAGCCTTGAAACGCAATACAGGGATGAAGCTATATACATCATCTATTGCAACAGAACAGAGTATTTCTATGTAGATACCGACAGCCTAATACGGCTTTGGGAACGGCTTATAGGCTACTATGAAAATGGAAAATACACCGATGCTGAAACTAATTCATAACACTTAAAGCAGATACAATGGAAACGACAGCAATAGCCACAAAGTTTGTACGCTACGATGTTCCCGAATTGGAAACCCTGCAAAATGCAAAGGTTTACCTACTAAGGGAAAAACTGAACAAAAGCGACAAGTTGAGCCGAGCAGAAAAAAATTGGCTTGCGGAAGCAGTAAACCGAAATGCCTACTTCAAAAGAGCCGTACCCCTTATGGGTTATCGCTTCGGGTTTGAGGATATTTTGAAAACCTATGTAGTGAAGCAGTACGGCAGTTGGGCAGAATACAACGCCCCCGACAAAACAAGCCTTAGAAGTATTGTTTACGGCAGGATTGACCAAATAGCGGAAATCACTAAATAAGAATTAGAACAGGTATGAAAATAACGGATTTGAACGGTTACGAAATTGAAGTAACCGACCTAAAAGAAGCTATCTGTATTGCCAAACGAAATACAGGGTATAGCCACGAGGACAAAAGTTTTTCAGACTTCGATAAAAGGCAAAATGCCTATTGGATGGACATATACGAGAAACTAAAAGCAATCAAAAAACGGTTAAACAACAATTAAAATCAAAGAACGATGAACACAAATTTTTTCAATCAGATACAGCAGTTGGACTTTACAGGAGTATTGCAACTGAACATTTCAAAAGGAATAGAAAGCAACCTAATCGTAACAGTATTGCTCAATAACGAACAATGCGGAGATAGTGCCAAAAACCTTATTCCCCCATTGACATTTAACGCCACACCCCAAGAGTTTGACGAGGGATTTTTTGAACAGATTACCACACCTATACAAAAGGTATCGGGCTTAATGGTGGATATGGAAAAATTCTTAAAGCAATTGGAAGAAGTTAAAAAGCAATCGGCAATCGAGAAAGAAAAAGCAGAAAAGGAGAAAAAGGAAAAAGAAGCCAAAGACAAGAAATTTAAAGATGCTATGGTAAAGGCTGACGAGTTGGAGAAAGAGGGCAAGTTCCGCGAAGCGTGGATGAAAGTACCCGATATAACGGAGTTTCCCGAAAAAGCGGACGAGATACGCAAACGCAAAACTTCATTGTCCGACAAGTTCGCAACACCGAGCCTTTTCGGAGCAATGGAAGAAGCTACACCCGAACCGCCAAAGGTGGAAGAAGTTACTGCCGATTATCCTATTGATGAAGCGGACGAGGAAGAATAAAAGTGTTAACCCCAAAATTAGAAAGTTATGTTATTAGCAACGCAATTAGAACGAGTTTTCATACTCAAAGACAAAGGACAGGACATCAGACTGACCGACCCAGAGCCACGTTGGAGCGTGGAAGCCGTAATGAATTTTTACGCCAATATGTACCCGATTTTGACAACGGCAAAAGCATCTGCACCACAGATAAAAGACGATGCGGTAGAGTACAAATTTGAGAGCGTAATGGGTACGAAAGGTTAAACCAAAATTTTAAAACGATGAATTATGCAACGCAACATCATATCGGGAACAATCAATATACCCGAACAGAAACGACAACAGCAGTTACACCGACAGTTGGGCGAGTTCGCAAATTGGCTACAAAGACCAAAGGACGCAAACCAAGTGCAGAAAGACAAGCAGAAATCCGTACCGATAGCAATGCTACCAATGGTATTCTAAAGTGTACGTTTCTGCCTAAACTGAAAACAGCACAATCCGTACAGGCTTGTCAGAAAACGGAGAGGGATTTTTACAAGTCCCTTTCCCGACTTGCCGAGCATTACAGCATTGAACCGATGCAAACCCAAGATTTTGAGTTTCCATACAATGTAGTATTATCTATGTGGGATATGGAAACCAAAGTAAAACGTACCAACATAAATTGGGACAGTTTCAAATTGGTACAGGATAGTAAGAAAACCTTTTTTGTAAGTGAGGAAAGGTATAATGTAGGTACAACCTTGTATAATATTCCTATTGCACCACTCTTTAAAATGCTCAAAGACCCGAAGCGTAAAAAGACCGCACAGCTACTTGTATCGGTATGCAGTTATCTGTACCATATTGCCGATGTGCCGTATTACAGGCAGGAAGACAGCTATTTGTATTGGTTGTATGAAACGCATAAAGATTGGGTAGAACAGGACGAGGAAACGGACGAAACAGAAACATATAGAAGTGAGTTGAGAAATGCCGAATATATTGGCGACAGGATAGAACAAAAGTTATTTAACCGAAGCAATCTAAAGATATTTGAACAGCGTTTGAACCGATTTAAAAGCCTTGACACGTTCGACAGGGAATGTTGGCAGGTAGCGTGTAATGCGTTTGCCCTTTGTACTGAATATCCGAAAGCAACTTTTTTTAGAAACGCACCATTGCCCGAAGAAGACCCTTATGACGATGATTACGAAACCGAAGCAATCGGAATGGAAAAGTACATTTCATTTATCGCAGATACCAAAGGTTGGCTATATGAAAGCCTTTCCGAAAGCATCAACAATGAGTTCAACGAATACGGAAAAATGGAAGAGCCGACCATTTGCAAAGCATTTGACGGCAGTAAAATAACACAAGGCAACCTTGATTTTGAAAATCGCCTGTTTGAATTGTTGGATGACCTTTCTTACTTATTATATAACTATAAAACAACAGAAAAATGAACACCGTAAACGACATAACCAAAGATTTCGGCACATTATACTATCCAAAATCCGCTTTGGTTTTCTATGAAACCAAAGGAACAGATACAGCAATGTACGTGGAGCATTTCGATATGGATAGCAACGGAACGCCTATCAATGCCCACCCATTGACCGTAAAAGAAGCCAACGTATTGGCAAAGGCGTTACAGACCGATGAAGAAAAGAACACAGCCTTTTTAAAGTCAAAGGGAATATTGCCTACAAACATTCTGCATATCAATCCAAATGCTGAAAAAGGTATAGTATTATGGTACACCAAAGCACAGCAAAGACAACTGTATTTTGTGGATAGTTTGGGCATATCCAACGGAATGGCACAAGTACCGCCAATGCTTTGGTTAGCGAGCAAAAGCAGTCTTACTGTATTTGCTTTGGCAAGCGACAGAAGACCCATCGAGAAAACGCCATTGCATTACGCACCTTTCTTCAATATCTACGAAAAGGGCAATGTATGTATGGGTACTGTTAGTATTGATATTAAAAATTCGGCTTCGGTTGAGGAATTTACACAGGCGTGGGAACATTATTTTTTTAATTCCTATTTCAGCCATTCATTATGCGAGAACCTCACGAAAAAAAACATTGTAAACCTTTGGAAAGACCTTATCAATACTGATAAACCTTTTCCGAAAGAAGTATTAAAAAAGAATAACAAAACCCTTAAAAATCTATTGTGATGAATACAGCAAAAACAGCAATCCATTTTACGGACAATTATCTGCTCAATCCGACAAACCCAATTTCGGTAAACCTTATCGGGGCAGGTGGCACAGGCTCAAAAGTATTGACCGCTTTAATGGAAATAAACGAGAGCTTGATAGCGTTGGGACACGCAGGGTTGCAAGTCCGCCTTTGGGATGATGATGTTATCACGAGTGCCAATTTAGGCAGACAGCGTTTTTTTGAAAGTGAAACAGGATTGTACAAATCGGTTGCATTGATAAACCGTATCAATCGTTGCATCGGTACAAATTGGAAAGCCGAAACGGTAAAATTTGAAAAGGACAAGTTTGGCAGAATACCCGAAAAAGCAAGGGCAATCATTACTATTACTTGTGTGGACAATGTACAGGCGAGGTTTGGCGTTGCTGAAATTCTTAAAGAAATAAGTTACCGCAGACACTACCAAGATGAGCCGAAATATTGGTTGGATTTTGGCAACAGCCAAGATACAGGACAAGTGCTACTATCTACTATCGGAGAGATAAAGCAACCCAATTCAGAGAAATACCAAACGGTGGCAAGCCTGCCATTTGTTACCGATGAATTTGGCGAATTGCTGAAGCAATCCGAACAAGAGGATAACACGCCAAGTTGCTCACTTGCCGAAGCGTTGGAACACCAGGACTTGTTTATCAATTCCTCATTAACCCAAATGGGTTGTTCTTTGCTGTGGAACTTATTTCGCAGGGGAATGACTGAATACAAAGGATTTTTTCACAATCTGAAAGATTTCCGCACCCACCCGATAAAAGTCGCCTGACCCGAAAAGTCGGGCGGCAAAAAGACAGATCCTCCCGATGGTCGGGACAGTCTTTTTGCATCAAATCGGTGCAACCCCTTTGTCAAAATGCACCGCTACACAATTTCCTTTCTCTACCTTTTACCAAACAGGTTGCGACATTATTGTGTGGGATATTCATTATCCCAATGATTAGGTATGCAATGACTTCTTTTCTTTTCACATAAGCGACCAAAGAAAAGAAGCAAAAGAACGCCGCTTGATTAGAACAGATATTTTATACTATTATAATCGGAACGTTACTTATTACTGAAATATTCCTGTGCAATTTCCGCTACTCCCACACTAAAATATCTACCGCCATTGGTAACAACATCAATAGCTTTTTTAAAATCGTCCGTATCGCTACCAATGAGCAAATAACCTGTAAAACCAATTTCCAAAAGAGGTTTTACGGCTTTTTCTGCATCAATATCATTATGTGCAATCAGGTTAATGGTTGGATATTGTGTTCTCAATTCTTGAAGCTGTGCCAGCACATTCTTATTGTAAAAATCAAGGTCAATAATACAAATGTTGGGAAGTGTTTTTAATGCTGGTAATTGAGATAGTCCGTCTTCAATGTTTTCAGAACGGAACAATACTTCAATTCCTGAAGCAACGAGGTCGTTGCAGGTCAAATCCAAAATCGGGCTTTTATCATTGATAAAGGCGAGGGCAATTTTTTGTTGTGCTGTACCAGTTTCCATATCATTACTTTTTTGAGTTGATGTAGCCCTGCACAAAAAAAAGAAGCGCAGGCAACCACACTTACCGATACTGAGGCACTGGTACGCCTTAATCCCCGAATAAGCGAGCGCCCACGCCTATGACGTGAGCGTTCTTACTTATTGTCTTGGGGATACAAAAAATTACCAGTTTTCAGTACCAAGACCTAAAGCAAAAACACTTTAAGTATTGTTATATTTTACATAGCAAATATACTAAAGTCCTTCCGTTGAAACATAGTCAGAACCAAATTAATTAGAAGCAATGTCTGTCATTGGTTATATAGTTCTGTTCTAAGACGGTCAGAATATCCGTTTCCTTATAAATAATCTTACCCCCAATTTGTATATACGGCAGGATATTATCGTCACGGTATTGCTGTAAAGTCCGTTTACTGATATGTAACAGCCTACACACATCTTCGCCCGACAAGTATATTTCTCCGTTCATTACAGGACGGTAATTTTTTAATATTTCTTCAATACGGTTTCTCAACTGCATTATCATTTCCTGATGGGCGATGATTTCTTCCGTTTCATTCGTCAGTAAATCCATTGTCGTTGGTATTGTACGGCTGTCCGGCTTCGAGTAAAGCCTGTACGTCCGAGCGTTTATAATAATTCTTGCGGTTCAGTTTGGAATATGGTAATAAGCCTTTGTCCTTGTAGGTCTGCAAAGTCCGTTTGGTAATGTTCATCATCAAACACACTTCCTGGTTATCGAGCCATTGCTCCTCTTTGAAAATCGGGGTATATTTTCGTGTGGCATTTTCGGTCATTTCCAAAAGTTCCCTTAGGTCATTCTTCATTCCGTCCAATGCGGTTTTTTGTATTGCAATAACTTCCATTGTTTGCTCATTTTTTCTGTGGAAGTCGAATTTATAAAGGCTTATTGCAGGATTGGGAAAGGTTGCATTGATTGGCGTTGAAAGGCAGTGTTTGGCTTTTTACTTTTGCCATAAACGAAAAATCGGATAACCTTTTGAGCTATCCGATTTTTTTTATTTAAGCCCCGTTTTATAAGTGTTATCAAGTTTGTTGTGAATAATTGTTGCTACAACCAAAACTTCTGTCATTTGTGAAAGTTGGGTATCTTCCAATATTTTGGGGTTGTGTGCTTTTGGATTTCTGTACATAGAAAAAAATCCTTTGCAGAAATTTCCAAAACCTTTGTGTTCACTTTCTTCGCTTTGATTTTTCAGAGTATTGAAAGCAAGCATAGGTCTTTTGTCCTTTCCCAACGCAAAACAATCATCAACTAAATCTGCTCCGTCTGAAGTATAGCCACTTTTTTGCCTAAGCCTCTCTGCTACACTTTTCGTAATTTCAAGTATAGCGTGAAAATAATTTTCCTTTAACCATTCAGCTTCACAATAAGGCAAAATTTCTGAATGAACTCCAATTCCGTGTACTTTTTCTTTGATTTTTAGTGACCTGCTTTTTGCTTCCGAAATAGTTTTCGCCTTATCAACTTGTCGGGGCTGTCCACTTTTATCAATTTCTATCCCTTCATAAACAAGTTTCTCATTGATAGTTGTTCTATCTTTTTCAAATTCATCTTCGGAATTATATCTTTTAGGATTTAATAATCTAACAACAAATGCCAATACATTATTTCCACATCTGTCTTGTGCTTGTCTTTCTTTTAAAGCATAAAACAATCTGTCTGTTTTATTTGTGCCATATTGAGATTGAGAAATACCAGCACCTGATAAATGTTCTGTAATTTTCGTATGTGTCAGTATATTTGATATAATATCAGATATATTTCGTAGGGTTATGTCATCAAAGGATTTTGTCATTTTATAATTTTCCTCTTTATTATGAATACTAAATCATATAATCTAAATTTCCATAAAAATACTTATTTCGAGTTAGGTATCTCCACTTGTTGCTTCTCTTTGTCCTTTTTCATTTGGCTATAAGTCCATATACAGACAATACCGAGAATTATCAAAGCGTATGCAATCCATTTGCCGACACGTTCTATAAAACGGGTAAATACAGATGCTTCAAAACTCGAAAATCCCTCTGCACCCATACCATTACGCCTATAAAATTTCCTGCGGTTTATCCAATAAATAAGCACTATCGCAATAACGATAACAATAATACCAAACACCAATTGAGCCGTAACTGTATCCATACCCGTTAAAATTATAATTCAAGTAAATTTAAACAAAAAACAACGTACACCGAAAGCTGAAAAGCAAAAAACCGACCTGTAACAGTCGGTTTTGCTTTTATATAAGTAGCATTAATCACTACTGTTGAACTGAAAGCTCAACTGCTTTTCGTTACCGAAGTTATCGGAAATCCAAACCTCAAAGGATTGTGATACGGTAGATGCCGAAGTGTAATACAACCGGAACTGCTCCGTTGGCAACGAATACAAATCGTTTGGCAAATACGGTGGTTCGTCATAATACCGCAATGTGCCTTGACCGTCAAATTGAAAGTAGCGGAGAAAATATTGCGTGTTGCTGTAATTGCCTGTTCGCTGTATGGTAATCCGTATCTCTACGGTCTGCCCACTGGCAATATCTTTGGGTACAGGCATTACTTTGACCTCAAAAGGGAAATCGTTCTGTATTTCGAGTTCATCGTCTTTGCTACAAGATACCAACGTAACCGAAGCCGTGAGGATTGCCAAGAGTATATATATTGAGCTTAATCCTATCCTGAATTTATTGAATATTGCTATCATCATTTTACATTTTAAAAATTAAACCTTAATCCCACGCCTGCGGACGGTCGGAATTGTTCCAAGTCTGTACCCCACAAAACCTTTGTACGCCCTTGCAGGACTAACACAAAACGGTCGGACAGGTACGTTTCAAATGTGAGCCGTCCGCCTGCTCCGTAAACAAAATTGTCTTCGCTCAGTATCTTCGCTCCGTCATACAACATTGCTTCGCCACGGTTGATGCTTTCGTAACCGACTACGCCTGTTATTCCAAAGTTCAGCGTGATGTTCTTACGAACATCGCCCAACAGGAAGAAACTGTAACCGCCCTCTGCGGTATAAGTTTCCTGCGGTATGCGGAGGTCTTTATAATCGTGGTATTGGTGTGTATATTCCAACGCCCAAAGCTGGTAGTTACCATTTTTGCCGTTTACGGTCATTGCTACATTGATGTAATAATCGTTACCGATTTTATCATCGGACAGCACACCCGTACTCACTTCCAATCCTTTCTGTTTAGGTAACATTCTTTGTGCCTGTGTGACCGTGATGGCCATAAAGATGAGCATCACGGTATAGATATACTTTTTCATATTATTTACTTTAAAAGGTTATTAAAATTTCAGGTGCATATCGTTAATCAAACGAGCTTTGATTAAGTCGGAATTTTCTATCTGGAGTGTCTGATGCCTGCCACCGTTTTTCTCGAAAATCTCAATAAGTAGTACCTTGTCATCGGCAATGGTAAATTGGTCTAACAGGAACACGTTTTGCTCGGTCGTTTTTCCGCCAATCTCATCCAATGGTTTGTAAGTCCTAAGCGGTATCATCGGGCGTTCCTGCACTACGGTACGTTTGGCTACCTTTTTATCCACCACTTTGAAATTCACAAAATCAATCTGAAACGGCACATTGGTACGGTTTCTCAATTCCGTATGGAAATAGTATTTGCCGTTGTGTATGTAGATACCTTTGAGGATAAACTGAATACCGAAACTCTTAGCCCCGATATGCTTTACAATACGTTTGTCCTTTTTGTAAATGGTTTCCAAAAGCAAGCCTGCCAATGATGGCGAATTGTTGCCCAATTCTTCAAAAAGCACATCGTTTCCGTTGGCTTTATCAACCGCCTTTTGCATTGTCAAGAGGTCATAGCTCAACGCTTCGGGATAGGGACTGTAATACACATTGAAACTGTAAAAACGCCCGTCATTTGTGATAACTGAAAAATTGGTTTCCGCTTCAAATTCCCTTACCGATGCTTTTACACGCAATACATTTTCCGCATCTTCCGCTTTTCCAGCAATCAGGTATTCGCTTCCCAAATCCACATAACGGATGGCGGTCGGAAAAATAAGATGTGAAGTTTTATCGTAGGTAACTTCCATTCTATACGGTTCTATCTTGCCTAATGCAAGCGGAGTTTTTGCACTATCCTGTGCGTAAGATTGTACGGCAAAGCCGAGTATCAGGGCAAATGCCCAAAAGGTTTTTAAATGATTTTTCATTGTTTAAATTATTTGAGTTCAACATTATTTTTTAGATACAAGGAAGACCTGATGCCCTGCTTTTAGCGTAACCTTTGGGGTTCTTACCTTTTTGGCGAAATAGCCCGAAACACCCTGTACCACGCCACGGCTTAAATCAGCAGCAACCTGTTGTCCTGCATTCTGCGTGAGCATTATGCTTGTTCCCGAAGTCTGGCTCATATTGCCCGCCATTTCGGTAAGGGCGTTCATTTCGGGCGAATACGGAACGTACAAGCCTTGCTGTCCGTCCAAATCGTAAATAGTAATATCAACCGGAATGATGTTGCCCTCTAATTCTACGGAGGTAATCTTTAGCTGCAATCGACCTCCCTGAAATTTGGCATTAGCTGTTACAATCGTTCCTTTCGGAATGGTACGTTGAGGCGTTTGGGCTGGCTCTAACAATCGCAATCGTACCCCTGTTTCGCCAATAACCGTTTGCGCATCGTGTACACAGGCTTTGATACTGTTTTTCGGTTGTGCCGTTTGCACAATAGAACCTGCGGTATAAAAGCCCCGGTTTCTTGTTTCGCTCCAATCGGCTAAAAAGGCACTGTCCGTAGGCTCACGATACAAAGCGGAAACGGTGTTCTTTCTTGTAGGTGTGAATGCCACAAAATGCTCCTTTTGAGTTGAACCTGCGGTAGCCGTACCTGCATCCTTAGCAGGTGGGGCTTCTGTCGAATTTGTACCTGTTGGCAGATACTTTGCCGCCATCTGGTAGGATTTCTCCATTATGGCAAGCTGGTCATCAACGGTTACAGATTTAGGTACATCTTTCTCGGCTAATTGTTCTTTTAGTTCGTCCAATTGCCTGCGGAGTTCTGTTGTTTCAGAGTTGTTATCCTGATAAAATGAACCCAATGTGCTTTGTGCATTGCGGTAACTGCTCAATGCAGGATTGCCGTTTCTTCCCGAACCTCTGCCAACGCCATAGCTGCTGTTTTCGTCTTCTTCGGGAAATTCATCATTAGGCTCTTTTTTGTCTTCAGTATTCCAATAGTCAGAAAGCGTGGTAAGTGCATTGCGTTTTTCTTGCTCTTTGCGTTCCAGCATTTCCAACTCGTAAGCCTTGCCTTTGTCGGCAGGCATTCCTGCTCCGGTAGCCTCCGGTACTGCATCGTTCAGCCCGATGTTCTCAATTTCCTTTTTGTCTGCGGATGGTTTAAATATGAGGTACATACAACCTACGAAGACAATTCCCATTAAGCCAAATATGAGTGGCTTTTTGAGCTTTTCGGCTTTGTTCTGTGTACCGTCTTGCAGTACATCAGTGGTTGCTGCCTGGTTCCCTTCCGTTACCCGAACAACCGACTTTTTGTTCTCATTTTCTTTCATAAATCTTGTTTTTTAGAATTGTTGATAATGTGTCCTGCAATCTTGCAGGACTTTCACTTTTTTTGAGGACAGGGTTTTCGATATGCTCAATGACCATATCGTTACCCGACTTTGAGGTATCGTACCATACTTTGCAAATGACACCTGCCGTAAGCAGTAGATACCCCACAAAAAAGTAAAGTGTGTATTGGTGCTGTTTCCGCAAGGGCAATGCCCGCCAGCGTTCGTCCAGCTTGTCAAAGTACCTGTCCATATTTGCTCTTAGTTTTTTCATAACCTTACTCTTTCTTTTGTTATAGCTTGAAACGCTTCGGACTTTGACCTGCCTTTTGCTTCGGTTCT
>NZ_JBVYOF010000026.1:0-36149 GCF_056133985.1 Chryseobacterium sp. L12
TTGTCAAAAAGTAGCGTTAAAAACACATTTGCGAACGAAGGCGGCAGCGCTTGATTGGTAAAGGATAGATAGAAAGTCATCGCTTATGTTTTTCTACTGCTAAGCAGTTGGATATTAGAATACTAAAATACTCTTTGTTTTAGATTGAGGAAGTTGGGGTAATTTAGGAGCAGTAAGCGGTTTACCTACAGGAGTAACATTTAATTCCGGAGAAATTGATAATCTTGGAAATTATTATGTAAAAGTAAATACCAATAATAATCAGATTTACAGAATCAACCTTTCCACTTTAACTGCTACATTAATAACATTAAATACAAGTGTAAATTTACCCGATATGGCTTTTAATATTACAAATGGTTTATTGTATGGGGTAAACTCTACCAACGGGCAGCTTGTATCCGTAAATCCATCTACAGGAGCAGTAGTTGGAATAGGCATTACTCCGGGAGCAGTAAATTTTGGGGCTATGTTTGCTTCCAGCACAGGTGAGATGTACGGAGCTGATAATGCAGGAGGCTTTTATCAGTTTAATCTTACCACCGGACAGAGAGTATTGATTTCTAATTCTCCTGCAAGTAACGGAAATGATGGTGCACATTGTGTAACAGCTCCAATCAGCTTCGGTTCAAATTTATCTGTAACTAAAACAGACGGAAAAACCGAATATATTCCGGGAACTACAAATACCTATACCCTTGTTGTAAGCAATTCAGGGCCGTTTGGTGTACTCAACGCAACGGTAAGTGATCCCGTTCCTGCAGGAATTCCTGCCTCAAACGTTTCCTATACGGCTGTTGCATCATCAGGAAGCACGACAAATGTTGTAGGAACACAGGTGGGAGCAATCAACGATTTGGTTTCAGTTCCGGTAAATGGTACAATTACCTATACCGTAAATATCAATGTGCCTCTTTCCTTTACGGGTAATCTGGTAAACACCGTTACAGTAACTCCTCCTGCAAATTCTACAGATTCTAATCTTGCAGACAATACGGCTACAGATACAGACACAAATGGTGTTTGTTACCGACCTGCAGTTACAGATAGCAATACTTACCCTACACAACACGGTATTACAGCGCTTTCAAGAGCCGGCAATGACAACAGCAATTGGCCAATGGTAAGACAGAGCGGATGGACGGCTTTAGAAGCAAAAACAAAAGGATTTGTGATCAACAGAATTGCAACAACAGCAGCCGTAAATGCAATCCCGAATCCTGTAGAAGGAATGATCGTGTTTGATATAGAGGCAGACTGTTTGAAAATCAATACAACAGGTACATCTGGAGGCTGGAAATGTTTAAATACTCAAACATGTCCTTAAAAAATTATAATTCATAACTATAGCATGTTTAAGCTTTGCTAAAGTTTAATTTTAAAAATTTTATAATGAAAAAAATAATTATTATATCAACTATATTTATTGCTCATTTGGCATTTTCCCAAATAGCAATCGGTAAATCTGCAATAAGCACATTGTCTGACAATATGACTCCAAATCCTAATATTTCATTAGAATTTGGAACGGGCAATAAAGGAATTATTTTACCTTGGGTAACCTCTGCTGCGGGAGTAACTTCAGCAGTTCCGGGAACGATAATTTTCGACACCACAGATTATAAAATAAAAGTGAAACTCGCCGCTTCCTGGAAAGATCTGAGTATTGATACAAACGGAACAGCAAATACATCACTCCAGAATAGTCTCACAGATCAAAACACAGCGAAAACTGTGATAGGATCGAACGCAGCTACAGATAATACGCCGGGTATTTTAGTCCTTACAGATACGGATAAAGCCATGGTGCTTCCTAAAATGGCAAGTCCTCATCTTAATATCAAAAACCCGGCTCCGGGAATGATGGCTTACGATACTTCAACGAAGCAGCTTGCTGTTTTCAACGGAACTGTCTGGAGTTTTTGGAAATAGAATTATTGTATACTTAAATTATTCCAATTCCGAGTAACAAAAACCCTTTCATAGCAGCTATGAAAGGGTTTTTATAATTAATTTAGATTTACTTTTAAGTCAGCATTCCACCGTCCACGTTCAGAACCTGTCCGGAAATATAAGAAGACATTTCGCTTCCTAAAAAAACACATGCATTAGCTACATCTTCAGGCTGACCTCCTCTTTTCAAAGGAATTCCGTCTCTCCATCCCTGAACTGTTTTTTCGTCTAAAGCTGCCGTCATTTCAGTTTCAATAAATCCCGGAGCAATAGCATTACAACGAATGTTTCTGGATCCTAATTCAAGCGCAATAGATTTGGTAAATCCAATAACACCTGCCTTAGAAGCGGCATAGTTTGCCTGTCCTGCATTTCCTTTTACTCCCACTACAGAAGTCATATTGATGATAGAACCAGATTTTGCCTTCATCATTGGCTTGATTACCGCTTTGGTAAGGTTGAATACAGAATCCAGATTTACTTTGATAATTGTATCCCAATCATCTTTTGACATTCTCATCAGAAGATTATCTTTTGTAATTCCGGCGTTATTCACCAAAATATCAATTTTTCCAAATTCAGTCATTACCTCATCAACCAATTTCTGAGCCGCATCAAAATCTGAAGCATCAGACTGATAACCTTTAATTTGAGTTACAGAACTTAAAGCAGTTTCTAATTCTTTAGCTTTTTCTACAGAGCCAGCGTAAGTAAATGCTACTTTCGCTCCCTGTTGAGCAAAAATTTCTGCAATTCCTTTTCCGATTCCTCTTGTAGCTCCGGTAATTAGCGCTACTTTTCCTTCCAATAGTTTCATATAATGATTATTTATTTTAAACTTAAATAATTTGTTTGGTGTAAATTATTAGTCTGCAAAGATATTATAATTTGCTGTCTGCAATATATGCAAAGCACAATTTCTTTCTTTATTTCAGCGAATTATTCACAATCAGAACAATTTCCCCTTTCAGAGTTTTACTTTTTGAAAATTCAATCAATTCATCAATTGTACCACGCTTAGTTTCTTCAAATTTTTTCGAAATTTCCCGGCTTAAGCTGGCTTTGGTTTCAGCTCCGAAAAATTCTTTAATCTGCTCTAGGGTCGTATTAATCTTATGGGGACTTTCGTACAAAACAATCGTTTTTTTCTCTTCTGCTAATTGTTTCAGCTTGGTTTGCCGTCCTTTTTTCTGTGGTAGGAAACCTGCAAAAAGAAATTCATTATTAGGCAGACCGGAAACTACCAAAGCAGGAATTAAAGCTGTTGCTCCGGGAAGGCAGATCATCTCAATATTATGATCCGAACCTGCTTTTGCTAATAAATAACCAGGATCTGAAATTCCCGGTGTCCCTGCATCAGTAATAATCGCAATGTTTTGTCCGTTCTTAAGATCAGTAATTACTTTTTCTGTAGCTTGATGTTCATTATGTAAATGATAGGATTTCAGAGGTTTAGCTATTTCAAAGTGTTTCAGGAGAATTCCAGAAGTTCGGGTATCTTCACAAAGAATATAATCTACTTCTTTAAGGATTTTTATTGCCCTGAAAGTCATATCATCCAGATTTCCTACTGGAGTAGGTACAAAGTATAGGATTCCGCTCATTAATTTAAGTATTTGAATCCAAACAAACCTTTGTCATAAAGAACATTTACAGTGTCTCCATGCTTTATCTGAATTAAAATTTTTTGCTGGTTCAATTTTCTTTTTTTATCTATTTTCTCTATAAAATTATTCTGGATAATAAATTCCTGACTATTCGTGTTATGTAATGAGACTATTTTATCATAATTAAACAGCTGATAAACAACATTTTCCTTATTAAGAGACTTCATTTGATTTAAAAACATAACATTTGTTGTTATGAAACCTCTGAAAAATGTATAAAAAAGAATAACAAATAAAAACCAACCCAATATTAACATTCCCATTTGCTCTTTACTTTTTTCAATTTTAAAAAAACCAAATAAGAGTATAAAAATACTAATTGCCAGATAAATTTTCCAGAAATAATTATTTTCAAAATATTTAATATCACTATCCAAATATTTATCTTTTACAAATGGTTTTTCAATAAAACTATAAATAGAAAGAACCAAAATTAAAATTATTGAAGTCAGAAGCTTGCTAATTGATATTTGATTTCCTAAAACATTGATATTTCGATCCATGTAGATTTTACATAAATTTATTTTCTACCAACAGCCAAAGTCTCTGTGCATATTCATCTACCTTATCCCATTTTTTATCGTAATAGAGATCACTGAGATACTCTTTCGCTTCTTCAAGATTTTTACATCTGTTAAGCTCAGAAATAGCATTATTTAAATCTGTCTGGCTGCCTCCGAAAAGCACTTTTGTAAAAGCAAGTCTGTCATTCAGATCCAATCTGAACTCAGGTCTTGGTTTTGCAGCCTCCATAAAATCAGTCGGAATATTGCTTTTTATCAAACTTCCCGGATCTTCTTTTACAATCTGATCTTCAGATTTTTCTTCTTTTTCTCTGTCTAGAGGATAATCATCAAACAAAGTCTGAATAGATTTCAGCCCTCTTATATTTGCAAGTTTAATTTTCTTTTCGTTTTTATAAGCTTCAATATTTTCAAAGCTCTGATCCGAAAGCGGTGTATCTCTTACTGTTTCATAAGCTGGCTTTTCAATATCCAAGATTTTGCTTCTATCAGATTCATCCGACGTATCTTCATCATAATGAGAATCTTTCTTTATTTCGTCTAAAACAGTTTCTACATTAGAATTTTCAGTAATTATTTCTTCCTGATTCAGTTTTACAGCATCTGAAACATCTTGAGTTTCTGTTTCTTCAATCAGAATATCATCTTCTTGGTAATGATCAGCATCAAAAATATCGGCAATTTTTTCTGAAATTTCCGGCTGGCTTTGTTCCTGAATATCAGCTCCGCTCAATTGTTCCGTAGAAGCGTTTTCTTCGGTCTTATCACCATAAAAAGCTTCGTCTTCTTCTACGAAATCATCTTCGGGTTCAGCATTTTCCAGAATTCTTTCTTCGTCTACAAAACTCAGGATAAGATCTTTATTTTCCGGATATTCCTCGTCAATTTCATTCAGCTCGTTATTAAACACAGCTTCCTCCTCAAGATGATCTGATATTTCATCAGAAACAAAGTCTACAGCTGCTTCGGGTTTGTGTTCTTCAACAAAATTAACCAGCTCCTCATGCAGATCACTCTCGATAATCTCATTGATTTTCTGGTTAAAAATAGCTTCCTCTTCTTTTACTTCAAAGCTGTCTTCAGATTCTGACGGATAGTTGCTTCCAATTTCGTTCAGCTCATTATTAAAAATAGCTTCTTCTTCAAGATATTCGTTAGGACTACTATATTCTGCCTTTTCAGAATACGGCAGATTCTCAAAATTTCTCAGATTTTTGTTCAACAGCTTCAAAAAAGTGATCTTCTCTGCGAGATCATCAGCAAGACTGTGCTTTGAAATCAGCTCTTCGACATTATTTATGCCGCTTAGAATATGAATGATATTCCGGGATTCGGAAAAAATCTTATCCTTTAAATCTTGAATGTTCTGCATCGTAGATCTTATTAAATTTGCTTACTTTTGATGATAAAATATTACGGCTAATTTAACAAATGTTTTTAGAAAATACAATTAATCATTCCAAACAGAGCGGTTGGATGGAAGTAATTTGTGGCTCAATGTTTTCCGGAAAAACCGAAGAGTTGATCCGAAGACTGAGAAGAGCCGAAATGGCGGGGCAGAATGTGGAGATTTTTAAACCTAAAATTGATGTACGGTATTCCGAAGATGATGTAATTTCACATAATCAGACTAAAATACGGAGTACACCGGTGGAAAATCCCAACGAAATTCTTCTTTTGGCTTCCAATTGTGCGGTAGTGGGAATAGATGAAGCTCAGTTTTTTGATGAAAGTATTGTAGATGTAGCCAATCAGCTTGCAAACAGCGGTGTAAGAGTTGTCATTGCCGGTCTGGATATGGATTTTCTGGGAAGACCTTTCGGACCAATGCCGAATCTTATGGCAACCGCAGAATACGTTACAAAAGTACATGCTATCTGCAGGAGAACCGGAAATCTTGCCAACTATTCTATGAGAACTTCTGCAGGGAAAGATCTTGTAGAACTCGGAGAGACAGAAGCTTACGACGCAGTCAGCAGAAGAGTTTTCGTAGACGAAGTTTTAAATAAAAAATAATTTAATATCAAATTAATTATTATTTTTGTTTAAATATTAATAGTAAAAACTATCATAAAATGATATTGGAAATCAAAAACTATATCAAAATCAGTAATTCTATTGATGAAATTCTGAAGAACTCTCCGTTTAAGATGAAATATATCATTGAGAAAAGCGGTATTTCTGAGCCTACTTTTTTTAGAAAAATGAAGGAAAAAAAATTTCTTCCCGAAGAATTATTAAAAATTGCCGAGATTATTGAACCGGAAAAGTCTTTTTTACATTCTTTGGAAGAAGCTGAAAAAGATTTTGAAAGTGGAATTTACCATTCTCATGACGAAGTAATGAAAATTTCTGAAGAACGTTTTCTGAAAAAGTATGGAAATAAGGTGGTCTAAATTTGCTTTACAAGATCTTGAGCAGATAGAAGATTATATCGGAAACCGATTTACTTTCAGAGAATATCAGAACTTTATAAATACTCTTAATCATAAGATAACCATAATTCTCAATAGAAAAGTGACATTCCAAAAACTGGGAAAATTTCCTGATTATAATAAGCTATTAATTACAGAACAAACAACTCTGATTTACAAACTAGAGCCAAAATACCTGAAAATATTACGTTTATACAATAATTTTCAGGATGATGACAAAAAATTTATAATAGACGATTTATAAATGAATTATACAGTAGAAGATATCGCAAAGATCACCAGTGCAAAAATCATTGGTGATAAAGAATTAATCAAAAATATTGCTTTCGACAGCAGAACGATTTATTCTACTAAAAATACAGCGTTTATAGCGATCAATACTCTAAAAAATTCAGGAGAAAAATTCATTGAATCTGCGGTCGACCGTGGAATAAAAGTCATCATTTCCGAACATCATTATCCTCAGTTTGAAAATATCACATGGATTATTGTTAAAAATTCTGTGGAATTTCTTCGGAAATTGGCAAAATTTCATTTTGAAAATTCTCACATAAAATCTGTAGGAATTACAGGGAGCAACGGGAAAACCATTTTAAAAGAATGGCTGTATCAATGTCTCTGGAATGAATTTCCTACGGTAAAAAGCCCAAAAAGTTTTAATTCTCAGATTGGTCTTCCGCTTTCTCTTCTCCAGATCAATGATTCTCATAAGCTCGGAATCTTTGAAGTTGGCATTTCGGAACCTGACGAAATGGAAAAACAGGAAAATATTTTTCCTCCTAAAATTGGTTTGTTAACCCATATCGGAACTGCTCATCTTGCGAATTTCAAATCTGAAGAAGAATTGATTGACGAAAAAATCAAACTTTTCAGAAATTCAGAAGTTATTATTTATAATGGCAATAACCGATTGGTTGACAAAAAGATAAAAGAACTTTATTCAAGTAAAAAATTAATTTCATACGGTTTTAAAGATCACAATCAGGTATACTACAAAAACAATACTTCTAAAAATGAAGATGTTGTTGTACAGTATTTGGATGAAGAAATATCATTTCCGGTACACCAAAGAGATGAAGCCACTTTAAGCAATGCTCTGGCTTTGATAACAGTATTAAAGGAGCTAGGAGTAGAAACTCAAAAGATCATCGAAAAAATCAATGCGTTGAAAGCTGTTGAAATGAGACTTGAAGCCATTGAGGGAATTAAAGATAATATAATCATCAATGATTCTTTCAATCTTGATCTTGACTCACTGAAAACGGCTCTTCAGTTTCTGAATGAATATAACAAGCCAAAAAAATCTTTGGTTTTAACGGATATTATTGGTGTAAATGCCAACTCAAAGGCACTTTATGAGGAAGTTTCAGATCTTGTGAATGAACAAAAATTTGAATCTGTTTTTCTGATCGGTACAGAAATAACAAAATTTTCAGCACTTTTCAAATATAAAACTTTTACTTTTATTGATACGAATGAACTCATTGATAGTAAATATCTTAATGAGATAGAAAATCAGATCATTTTATTGAAAGGAGCAAGAAAATTTGAAATTGAAAAACTTAAAGATATTCTTGAGCTCAGAAAGCATGATACAGTTCTGGAAATTAATCTGAATGCTATTCTTCACAATATTAATTACCATAAATCTTTACTGAAACCATCCACAAAAATGATGACAATGGTGAAAGCAAATGCGTATGGATTGGGAAGTTATGAGATTTCAGAATTCTTACAGCATCATCATATTGATTATCTCGGAGTTGCTTTTGTAGATGAAGGAGTAGAACTCCGAAAAAAAGGGATAACAGTACCTATTATTGTGATGAATCCTGAACAGCACAGCTATGAAGCGGTGATTGAGTATAATCTTGAACCTGAAATCTACAGTTTCAGAGTTTTAGAATTGTTTTATGAGGCTGTACAGAAATCAGGACATGATAAAAAATATCCAATTCACATTAAACTGGAAACCGGAATGCACCGTCTTGGTTTCAAAGATCATGAGTTGGATGAACTCAGTAATGCTTTAGTTAATAAAAACCTGAAAGTTCAAAGTATTTTCAGCCATCTTTCGTCTTCAGATATACCTGACGAAAGAGAATTTACTCTCAATCAGCTAAAAACTTTTGAAAAAAATTCAGCTTATTTGATAGAAAAATTGGGATATACTCCTATCAGACATATACTCAATTCATCAGGAATTACAAATTATACCGATCATCAATATGATATGGTAAGAATTGGTATCGGAATGCTTGGTGAATCTTCAAATTCTGAAATACAAAAACAATTACGGTCTGTTGTAAGCTTCAAAACGGTCATTTCCCAGATTTCTGTAGTAGAAAATGGAGAATCAGTAGGTTACAGCAGGAGATTTAAAGCACAACATCCGACTAAAATTGCTACAATACCTGTAGGCTATGCAGACGGAATACCAAGATTGATTGGGAATCAGATAGGAAATGTGGGCATCAGCAAAACCTTAGCTCCTATTGTAGGAAGTATTTGCATGGATATGATGATGATCAATATAGATCACATTCCCCATGTAAAAGAAGGAGATAAGGTTACTATTTTCAATGCAAAGCCAAGTTTAAAAGAATTTGCATCATATTGCAATACAATAACTTACGAAGTTTTAACATCCATTTCGCCACGAGTGAAAAGAATTTATGTAAAAGATTAAAGCCTATGAGAAAGTTTCTGATTTTACTTTTCATATTACAGATAGTTTTCATTAACGCTCAGGTTAAGAAAAATCTTGTGATTCCGAAAAATCCCAAAATAGGACTTTCTTTAGCTGGTGGCGGAGCTAAAGGCTTTTCTCATATCGGAGTTCTCAAAGTTTTAGATTCTTTAGGCGTAAAAGTCGATTACATTTCCGGAACAAGTATGGGAGCTATCGTTGGTGGATTATATGCAGCAGGATATACTGGTAAAGATATCGAAAAAATTGTCATGGATACCGATTTTTACTCTCTCATCAGAGATCCGAAATCAAGAAAGGAAAGTACCTTTTTTAATAAATCTGTTGATAAGTATCTGCTTACCATTCCACTTCAGAACGGCAAAATTACATTACCTTCTTCCATCAGTTCCGGACAAAAAAATGTTTATCTTTTGAAAGAACTATTTAAAAATGTCTCTAATATTGATGATTTTTCTAAGCTTCCTATTCCTTTTATGTGCGTGGCGACCAATCTGGAAAGTGGTAATATGGAAATATTTGAAAAAGGTGATTTAGTACAGTCTATCATGGCAAGCTCAGCATTTCCTTCTTTGATGGATCCCGTAAAAATTGGTGACAGCATTTATATTGACGGAGCAATGACCGTTAATTATCCGTCAAAACCTTTAAAAGACAAGGGAATTGATATTGTTATCGGTGTAGATCTTAATCAGGATTTATCCAAAAGAGAAGATTTAAACAACATTATCTCTATTCTGAACCAGATTATAGATTTTGGAATAAAAAAAGATACAAGAAGACAGTACAGGTTTACAGATATTAATATTAAGCCAAATCTTACAGGAATGACTGCTACAAGCTATGATGATAAGAAAAAAATTCTAGACAGCGGTTTTGTAGAAGGACTTAAATATGCTGAAATTCTGGATCAGCTTCCAAAAAGAAATTTTGACCGTCTCAGACAGCCTGTAAATCCAATATTTTCTAATGTCTATAAGATAGACAGCATACAGATAGATGGCGGGAAAATATACGGAAAAAACTATGTCTTGGGGAAAATGGGACTACGGCTTCCATCAATGCAAACCTACGGAAGTATCAATCGGGGGATAGATAAACTTATTGCAACCAATAATTATCGCTTTATCAACTATGATATTATCTCGGGTAACAGCTCCAATTATCTTAAGCTTTACGTAAATGAAGATGAAACAAGACATTTCTTAAAAGTCGGTTTGCATTATGATGAAATTTTTAAAACAGGATTGCTGATGAATTATTCAGCAAAGAGGCTTTTATTCAAAAACTCCAATTTATCTGTAGATGTTGTCGTAGGAGATAAGCCAAGATATTATTTAAACTACTTTATAGACAACGGATATATTCCCGGATTTGGAATTTATTCTTCAGGAATGAGTTTCGATATAAAAGACATGAATAATTATAATATAGAACGATGGGAATGGCTCAGAAATGAAGCGTATATACAATCTGTTTGGAGAGATAAATTTGCCATTGGAGGAGGTTTAAGCTACGATTATTTTGAAGCAGAATCAAATGGAATAAACAAAAGATACAACAGATTTTTAAATCCCTATGTATTTCTAAAAAGTGATACGCAGAATGACAGAGATTTTGCAACACAGGGAATTTACATCAATGCTGAAGGTAAAGTGATAGATTTACTCAAATCTGAAGTCGAAAAAAGAATTGTCCAGGTGAAAGCTGATATAAAAATTAACATTCCCCTTTCAAGACAATTTGCTTATAAGCTTAATCTGTATGGAGGGATTACCATAGGAGAAAATACTCCTCAATTTTATAAATACAGATTGGGAGGAATTTTTGAACAGAACATGATTAACTTCAAATCTTTCTCCGGCTTTTATTTTGCTCAGTTAAATTCAAATAATACTGTCTTAATATCCAATGATCTTCAATTTAAATTCAACAAAAATTATTTTTTAACAGGTAATTTCTCTTTTGCAAATTTATCTGATGACATCAGTTTTGAAGATGCTGTAAAACTCAATTACAGTTCTGCCGGTATTTCCGCAGGATACAAATCCCCTTTCGGACAGATAAAAATAAATTTCAGTCATTCACTCAAAACTAACCAAAAAGGAATATTCAGTGTGATTTTAGGACACTGGTTTTAAAGCATGATACAATATTTTTACGAAAACATTACAGAAACTGTAGACCACAATTATAAAATTTGGCTTCAGGACATAATTATTTCAGAACAAAAAAAGATTGGCAAGATCAACTACATATTTTGTGATGACGAATATATTCTTAAAGTAAATCAGGATTATCTTCAGCATGATTACTATACCGACATTATCACATTCGATTACGTAAAAGGCAAAACCATAAGCGGTGAGATTTTTGTATCTTTGCAGCGCATTTCGGATAACGCTTCTACCCTTTTGAAAAATTATGAAGACGAATTGAGAAGAGTTTTAGCTCACGGGATTCTGCATCTCTGCGGTTATAAAGACAAGTCTGAGGAAGAAGAAAAAGAAATGCGAAACAAAGAAGATTTTTATTTGAATAAATATTCAAAATAAGATCTTTTTATTAGGAGCTAGATCCCGCTCTCCGCACTCGCTATTTTTCTTTTCAAGAAAAATGAGCTCAGACAATTGCTTCGATCGGGGCTAAAACAGCCATTTTAAAGGCTTTTTAAGCCTTCTAATTAAGAATGTTTCACGTGAAACATTAAGGACAGAAAATAAAAAATAAGCTTTAAATAAGCAATATAAAATGATTTCAGAAATATATGACTTAATTGTCGTAGGAGCTGGTCACGCAGGATGTGAAGCAGCAGCAGCAGCAGCAAATTTAGGATCGAAAACCCTGCTTATTACGATGAATATGCAGACTATCGGACAAATGAGCTGCAACCCTGCAATGGGTGGAATTGCGAAGGGACAAATTGTGCGCGAGATTGATGCTATGGGTGGCTATTCAGGGATTATAGCTGATAAATCTGCTATTCAATTCAAAATGCTTAACCTTTCAAAAGGTCCTGCAATGTGGTCTCCGAGAACGCAAAATGACAGAATGCTTTTTGCAGAAGAATGGCGTTTAGCTTTAGAAAATACACCAAATCTTGATTTCTTTCAGGATATGGTAAAACAGCTGATTATTGAAAACAATAAAGTTACAGGTGTTGTTACTTCGTTAGGAATTGAAATTAAAGGTCAGTCAGTAGTATTAACAAACGGAACTTTCCTTAACGGACTAATCCACGTTGGTGACAAGCAGTTAGGAGGCGGAAGAATGGGGGAACCGAGAGCTTTTGGAATTACAGAACAGCTCGTGTCTTTAGGATTTGAAGCAGGAAGAATGAAGACCGGTACTCCACCAAGAGTCGATGGAAGAAGTCTTGATTACTCTAAAATGGAAGAACAAAAAGGAGATGAAAACCCACAAAAATTCAGCTATCTTAATACTCCTAAATTAACAAAGCAATTAAGCTGTCATATTGTTTATACCAACGAAACAGTACATGATATTTTACGTGAAGGTTTTGACAGAAGTCCTATGTTCAATGGAACTATTCAAAGTTTAGGACCAAGATACTGTCCCTCAATCGAAGATAAAATTAACCGTTTTGCAGAACGAAACAGACATCAGTTGTTTGTAGAACCAGAAGGCTGGAAAACAGTAGAAATATACGTAAACGGCTTCAGCTCTTCACTACCTGAAGATGTTCAGATCAAGGCAATGAAACATATTCCTGGATTTGAAAATGTAAAGGTATTCCGTCCTGGCTATGCTATTGAATATGACTACTTTCCTCCTACTCAGCTAAAACATACTTTAGAAACTAAATTGGTTGAAAATTTATATTTCGCAGGTCAGATTAATGGTACAACAGGCTATGAGGAAGCTGCTGGACAAGGTTTAATTGCCGGAATCAATGCTCATAATAAGGTAAAAGAAAAAGAAGAATTTATTTTAAACCGTGATGAAGCTTATATTGGCGTTTTGATAGATGATCTCATTACAAAAGGAACAGAAGAGCCTTACAGAATGTTTACTTCCAGAGCAGAATACAGGCTACTTTTAAGACAGGATAATGCAGATATCCGCTTAACTCAAAAGGCATTTGACTTAGGATTAGCTTCACAGGAAAGATTGGAAAGAGTATATGAAAAAGTGTCTAAAAGTGAGGAACTTGAAAACTTTCTTCGAGAAACTTCTTTAAAACCAGGCATGATCAATCCGATTTTAGAAAGTATTGAAAGCAGTCCGGTAGATCAGGCTTACAGAGCTGCCCAGATTTTAACCAGACCTCACATGAATTTAAATAAACTTGAAGAACTTGATTTCATTAAAGAAGTTTCTTCTCAATATAATGATGAAGTAAGAGAACAGGCTGAAGTGAACATTAAATACAAAGGGTATATTGAAAAAGAAAAAGAAAATGTAGCCAAGCTGAATCGTCTGGAAAATGTAAAAATCCCTGAAGATTTTGATTACCTGCAAATTTCCAGTTTATCTTCTGAAGCCAAACAAAAAATGAATAAACTTAAACCAAAAACTGTTGCACAGGCAGGTAGAATAAGTGGTGTATCTCCTGCAGACATCAACGTATTGCTTGTTTATTTAGCTAAATAATCATAAATGTTTCACGTGAAACATCTTATAAATAAAGCTGAAATATTAGGTTTAAATAAGTCTAATTTTCAAGCTTGAATGTTTTAAAATTTATGAAAATAAAAGACCACTTTCTCACTCAGGAAGAATTTGAAGTTGTAGAGACTTCTACAAAAGGAGTGTATAAAACCTCCCCTATTCCATCTGATCTTTCAAAATATTATGAGAGTGAAGACTATATATCGCATCATCAGGATTCCGGAAGTATTAAGGAAAAACTATATAAATTTTTGCAGTCTTTTAATTTAAAGTATAAAAAAACAATCCTTTTAGATAGAGTACATAAAGGATCAAGAGTGTTAGATTATGGTTGCGGAGCAGGCGAATTTGTAAAATATATAGAAAATGATTTTAATACATTTGGTTTTGAACCGAATGCTTATGCAAGAAATGCAGCTCAAAATAAAATTTCAAAAGCAGTTATTTTAGATGATATTCAATCTATAGAGGATAACAGTTTAGATGCAATTACATTATGGCACGTTTTTGAACACATAGAAAATCAGGACGAAATACTTGAAGTTTTTAATAAAAAATTAAAAGAAAAAGGTCTTCTGATCATTGCCGTTCCCAACCCCACTTCTTACGATGCCAAGCATTATAAAGAATATTGGGCAGCTTATGATGTTCCGAGACACGTTTATCATTTTTCAAAAAAAGGTATGGAAACATTGATTTCAAAAAAGCCAAATTGGAAAATGAGAAAAATAAAACCTTTAGTCTTGGATTCGTTTTACATTTCCATGTTGAGCGAAAAATATAAAAAATCTCCGCTTTTTTGGCTTAAAGCAATCATTCATGGAACAATTTCTAACGTAAAAGCACTTTTTTCTAACGAATTTTCAAGTTTGATATACATTATCGAAAAAAAGTAGAAAATAGATTTTTGAGCTATTTATGAAGGTCAATTTTTAGAATTTTGGAATAATTTTATTGAAAAAATAAAATTTAGTAATTAAGATTTCGGATTTTTAAAAAGGAGATTAATAAAACTCTTTATGAAAAATAATATTTTGCTCATCATTTTATTCTTACAAATTTCATGTAATAAAAAGGAAAAGGAAAAATTCGGAGATGAATGGAAAACTATTGTGGTAAATTCTGATATTAAAAATAATATCAATTTCAAAAAGTTTAATGATGAAAAAGAATTTTCTTTTTTATTTGACAATGCTACTCTACAGAAAAAAACAAATAATATAATTTTCTTACAAGATGAAAAAATCGATCTGAAAGATACTTTGGAAAAGAATGACATATTTCTTAGAAATATAACCTGCGCAGCAAATTTTTATAATTCTGACACACTTTCAATTCATGTCATGAATAGTAACGGATATACAGGAAATGGTTTTAAAATTTCAGTATTTAAAAAGAAATATAAAGTCACCTATTCATCTTTTTCAGATGCAGGACCCACTTATCAAAACTCAAGTTTAAAATTTATATTCAGCAAGTTGATTTTAAACAAAAAGACATATAAGAAAAATGACAGTATTTTCGGGTATGTAGAATTCAAATGTACAGATGAAAAAACCTATTTAAAACCTGTAGAATATTATGCAAAAGGTTATTTCAAAACGAGAATTGAAAAAATAAAGTAAAAACCTCCGAAAAATCGGAGGTTTTATTTAAATATAGGAATTCTAATTATTGATTGCTGAAACACCTGGAAGTTCAAGTCCTTCCAAACTTTCCAGCATTGCTCCTCCTCCGGTAGAAACATAGCTTACTTTATCACCGTAACCAAACTGTTTTACAAAAGCAACGCTATCCCCTCCTCCAACTAAAGAGAATGCACCTAACTTAGTGGCTTCTGCAATACTTTCCCCAAGTGCAACAGTTCCGGCTGCAAAATTTGACATCTCAAATACACCGATAGGACCATTCCATAAAATAGTTCTTGAATTTAAGAGTACGTCATTAAACTGTTCTCTTGATTGGCTACCAGCATCAAGTCCCATCCAACCTTCCGGAATTTCGTAGATATTCACCTCTTTTCTTTCAGCATCGTTATTGAAACTTTCAGCAATTATCGTATCTGAAGGAAGATATACCTTAACATTATTTTCTTTTGCTTTTTCCAAAATTTCCAATGCTAAACTGAGTTTGTCATCCTCTACCAAAGATGTTCCTATTTTTCCGCCTAAAGCTTTAATAAATGTGAATGCCATTCCTCCGCCAATAATCAAATTATCAACTGCTGGAAGAATATTTTCAATAATTGTAATTTTAGTAGAAACTTTAGAACCTCCAAGAATAGCAGTTACAGGTTTTTCACCTGATTTTAAGACTTTATCAATGGCTTTAAGCTCATTTGCCATCAAAATACCGAAAAATTTAGTTGAAGGAAAAAACTGAGCGATTACAGCCGTTGAAGCATGTGCTCTGTGAGCCGTACCGAATGCATCATTCACATACGCATCTCCAAGTTTAGACAATTGTTCTGCAAATTTTACATCTCCTTTCTCTTCTTCATTATGAAATCTGAGATTCTCAAGCAAAAGAATTTCACCAGGCTGCAGTTCAGCTGCAGCTTTTACAGCATTTTCACCAATACAGTCTTCTGCAAATTTTACTTTATTACCCAACACATCAGAAATTTCATCTACAATATGTTTTAAAGAAAACTCATCCTTAGCTTCTCCTTTTGGTCTTCCCAGATGCGCCATCAAGATAACAGAACCTTCATCAGAAAGAATCTTATCTACAGTAGGCTTTACCGCTGCAATTCTCGTATTATCGGTTACTTTAAGCTGATCATCCTGCGGAACATTAAAATCTACTCTTACCAGAGCTTTCTTTCCTTGAAAATTGTAATCTTTGATTGTTTTCATATTGTTTAAAATATTGTAAGGGTTATCATTTTAGACTAAAAGAACTCATGTCATTCATGCGCGGTTCTTTTAAATTTTACTTTCACAAATGTAAGATTTTAAATTTTCGGAGGAAACGGAAACATCTAAAAGTTTTCAAAAAAAATGAGAAGCCCGTTCATTCAATAATCAACATTAATTTCTTTTTTTTAAAATAAAAGAATGAGTAATGTTGTTGAGTGATGTGAATTTCGGGGATAAGTTTTCTCATAAAACTTCATCACATAAAAATGATCTGAAACTCATAGTTAATCCACAATTTAATTATCTGTAAATGTGATTATTTCTGGTTTTACCAACAATTATGGATAACTTTCTAGATATCATCTTTCTTGATAAAAGGAATATGGAAAAAAATAATAATACCTGCAAAAAGTTTTGAAAAAGTTTTGAAATTATTTTTGGAAGAATATTTCATTACGAATTTTAATAAAGCAAAAAAACATTATTTTCAACAAAGTTTTCCACACTTATTCACATTGCTCTTAACAATTTATACGGGTTTAATTAACAATTGTGGAACACACAGCTTCACAAGAAAATGGAATCATATTATAAATTGACTATCAATTACTTATTAAATAAATACACTGAAACGAATACTTATTCTGAAAATTAATTCTTATAAGTAATTCCAAATGGGTTAATTCCGGTATATATATGTGAAAAATATATTAAAATGAGGAGTTATACCAATTCTTTGCAAATATTGCTTTACTAACTAAAAATTTAGTTAAATAAAAATAATATAATATCTTAGATTTACAGTAACTTTGTAAGATAAATCTAGTATTAAGTTAAAATGAAAAGAAAAATCGCTATCGCAGCAGATCACGCAGGTTTTGAATATAAAGAATATCTGAAACAGCAGCTTCAGGATGAATTTGAAATTCAGGATTTTGGAACTCATTCTCTGGAAAGTGTAGATTATCCGGATTTTGTACATCCAGCTGCAACTTCGGTTGAAAATGGAGAAAACGAATTAGGAATTTTAGTTTGCGGAAGCGGACAAGGCGTTCAGCTTTCTGCCAATAAACATCAGGGAATTCGTTGTGCATTAGCATGGATGCCGGAAATTGCGGCATTATCTAAGCAACATAATAAAGCCAATATGGTTGCTTTACCGGCAAGATTTGTAGCAAAAGAGTTTGCTTTGGAGATTGTAAAAACATTTCTGAATACAGAATTTGAAGGTGGAAGACACCAAAACAGAGTTGACAAAATTGCATTTTGCTAAATTGATAAAGGCTTGAAAATCATTTTTCAGGCCTTTTATTTTTTATTGTATATTTGCAACTCAAAACAGAACTTACCAGACTGTTGATTCCATTAAAATTTTTGATCATCTTTTAGAACATCAAAAAGTTTTCCTCGCACTTCTCCATATTTATTATAAATTTATAGAAAGATTATCACAAGATTCTATCTTGATATTAATAAATATTCGACGATGAAATCTGTTTCAATTTTCTTCATATTCATTTCTGCAGCTCAGACAGAAATTATTGGCAAGAAAAATGATGAATTTTAATGAGTATAAATAGAATTCATATTTACAACTGTATATTCAGGATAAAATCGGAATATATTTGAATAATTAATTAAAAATGGCAAAAAAGAAAAAATATATAAGTCAGAAAAATGATCATAAACTCATGGAAATCGGAAAGCTGATTATGAGATTTATGAATCAGAATCAAACAAAGCTGTACAATTACAAGCAAATCTCAGACGGGATAGATTATAAAAATCCGAGACAGCGTGAGATGGTAATTCAGGCTTTGCACAAATTATTAGCAAACCAGAGAATAAAAGAAACCGAAAAAGGAAAATTCAGTATTAATCTTAATATTGAAGGTACTTTAACAGGAACCATAGATTTCAACCAAAGCGGTAATGCTTATGTTACCGTGGAAAATTTAAAAGACGATATTTTCATTCATTCAAAGAATGTAAAAGATGCTTTGCAGGGTGACACGGTACTCATTGTAACTTATAATTTCAAAGGGAAAAAGCTGGAAGGTTCCGTTTTGGAAGTTTTAGAAAGAAAAAGAACAGAATTTGTGGGTACTTTTCAGCTGGTTCCGCATAAAGAGTTTGGTTTTGTGGTTTGTGATAAAAAGACGATCAACACCGATATTTTCATTCCGAAAAATAAAATTAACGGTGCTGAAAACGGCAATAAAGTCATCGTAAAAATGACCGAATGGAAACCTGGAGACAAAAATCCTGAAGGTGAAATTCTACAGGTTCTTGGAAATCCTGGGGAACATGAAACGGAGATCCACTCTATTCTCGCTGAATATGGTTTACCATACAATTTCCCTGAAGAGGTGGAAATAGATGCTGATAAAATAGACCGAAGAATTACAGATGAAGAGGCAGCAAAACGCTGGGATATGCGTGAAGTACTTACTTTTACAATAGACCCGAAAGATGCAAAAGATTTTGATGATGCATTATCAATCAGAAAATTAGACAACGGAAACTGGGAAGTTGGGGTTCATATTGCAGATGTTTCTCACTATGTAGTTCCGGGAACAATTCTGGATGATGAAGCGTACCAAAGAGCAACATCCGTGTATTTGGTAGACCGTGTTGTACCGATGCTTCCTGAAGTTTTAAGCAATGATGTCTGTTCACTTCGTCCGAACGAGGATAAATACACATTTTCTGCTGTTTTTGAACTGAATGATAAAGCAGAAGTTAAAAAAGAGTGGTTCGGAAGAACGGTTATTCATTCCGACAGAAGATTTACGTATGAAGAAGCTCAGGAAAGAATCGAAACCAAAGAAGGTGATTTGCAGGAAGAAATCAACGTTTTGGATGGTTTAGCTAAAATTATGCGCGGAGAACGTATCAGAAATGGGGCAATTACTTTCGACAGAAGCGAAGTCCGGTTTAATTTGGATGAAAACAATCAGCCGATTGGTGTTTATTTTAAAATCAGTAAAGATTCAAACCACCTGATTGAAGAATTTATGCTTTTGGCCAATAGAAAAGTTTCAGAATTTGTATCGTTGAAAAAAGGAAGACCGAATGGAAATACCTTTATTTACAGAGTTCATGATGATCCGGATCCTGCAAAGCTGGAAGCTTTAAGAGATTTTGTTTCCACTTTCGGATACAAAATGGATTTGGCAAATACCAAAAAAGTCGCTGAATCTTTGAATAATTTACTGAAAGATGTAAAAGGAAAAGGCGAAGAAAATATGATCGAAACTCTGGCAATGCGAAGCATGAGCAAAGCCATCTACTCTACCGAACCGATCGGTCACTATGGTTTAGGATTCGATTATTACTCACACTTCACCTCTCCTATCCGCCGTTATCCGGATTTGCTTGCGCACAGATTGCTTCAGCATTATCTTGATGGAGGAAAATCTCCAGACAGAAACGAACTGGAAGAAAAAGCAAAACACTGCAGTTCAATGGAGCGTTTAGCGGCAGATGCAGAAAGAGATTCAATCAAGTTTATGCAGGTGAAATTTATGGAAAAACATTTAGGAGAAACTTTCACAGGGGTTATTTCAGGAGTTGCAGAATTTGGTTTCTGGGTTGAAATTCCTGAAAACGGAGCGGAAGGTTTAATAAAACTCCGTGATTTGATGGATGATTCTTACACCTACGATAAATCTACTCATGCAGTTTACGGAAACCGTACAGGAAACCGCTATCAGTTGGGAGATAAGGTAAAAATTAAAGTAGTAAAAGCTAATTTGATTGCTAAACAGCTTGATTTTAAGATTGTTGAGTAATGACAAAAGTTGATAAATGTATTGTTTTTAGTATTTTAAATATTATTTTAATAATAACAATAATATTTAAGACTGTTATCAATTTTTATGTTTTTCTAATCAGTATCGCTGTAATTTGCATTATTGTTAATACATTAATCAATCAAAACCGTATAAAAATTAAAAACAACGACAAAATTTATTTTTTTGGAGTCGTTTTTCCTTTTATAGTTAATTGTTTTTTCGCGATAAATTATTTTACTGGGATGAATCCTCAAAAAGAAACATATTGTTTTAAAAATATGATTTCAGAAATTGGCGGAAGACACAGCCGTCAGAAAGGAAAAACGACTTATATTTATCTCAGCGGAAATGCCTATCAATATTCTTATATGACAAGAAGTTTTTTTATTGATTATAAAAGAATGTGGGGTAACAATCAAATCATCTATACTTTTGAAAGAGGTATATTTGGTTTAAAAGTTAGAAAGGATTTCAAATTCGTATATAAAGAAGCTTGTAATAATTTTTAATACTTAAACAAGATTGCTGTTTAGCGATGTTTTTGTTTTAATAACAATCAAAACAATCTTCTTTTTAAACCCAAATAAAAATATAATCTTTAAATTTGACTTTGAAACAAAATTTGAATGTTTGAACTCATACTTTCTGCCATTGGTTTAGGTTTTATGCTGAGTCTCGTTTTTATCGGGCCAATCTTTTTTCTCTTAATTGAAACCAGTTTTTCCCGTGGTCCGAAACACGCTTTATCGCTTGATTTTGGCGTAATTACTGCAGATTTGCTTTGTATTGTTGCAGCTTATTACGCCAGTGCAGATATTGTTGATCTTATCGACAAACATCCCGGGTTTTACAGAATTACGTCGATTCTTATCCTTACTTATGGAATTATCATGTTGGTAACCAAGACTAAAATGAGGATGCCCGGAGAAGAAAAACTTATCAGTCAGAATTATTTTAAAACTTTTATCAACGGATTTTTATTAAATCTTTTGAATGTAGGTGTAATACTGTTCTGGCTCGTCACAGTAATTGGAGTGAGAAATCAGTATCCGGATACCGAAAGCGTAATTTTATATTTGGGAATCGTGATCGCAACGTATCTGGCAATAGATTTTCTTAAAATTTTTCTGGCAAAGCAATTTCATGACAAACTGACTCAAAAGCTCGCCAACAATATCAGAAAAGGAGTTGGTGTAGTTTTAATCATATTCAGTTTTTTCATTTTCCTTCAAAGTTTTAAAATGTTTAACCAGTTTGAAAAACAGCTTGAGGAAGCAGAAAAAAAGGAATTAAAATACAAAAAAACAGATAAAATTTAAAGACATAATAATTCTTATCATAAATCCAACCTTGCTGAGAAACGTACTTGCGTAAAAAAAATCATTTCGCACATTGCGTAAAAAAAAGTTTTGAACATTAATTTAAATAAAAACGACATCTGATAATGAAAATATTTCCCAAAGCCCTTAAAAAAGGTGATAAAATAGCAATCATTTCTCCTGCAGGTTCTGTTGAGCCTGCTCAATTGGAAAAAGGTTTAGAGATGATTAAATCTAAAGGTTATGAACCTGTTTTAGGTGAAAATCTTTACACAAAATTTTCCAACGGCTACAATTACGCAGGAACCGAATCAGAAAGATTAAAAGATATTAACTGGGCATTAAATGACAGCGAGATTTCTGCAATCTGGGCTTCAAGAGGCGGTTACGGATGTCAGCATTTATTAGAAGGTTTAAACCTAAAGGAATTTGCTAAAAACCCTAAATGGTACATCGGGTATTCTGATAATACAGCTGTTCAAAGTTATTTGCTGAAAAAAGGTTTCGTTTCCATTAACGGACAAACCATCAAAACCTCAAGTTTTGGGGTTACTACAGAAAGTTATGATCTTATTTTTGATATTTTAAAAGGAAAAAGATCAGAATATAGTTTAAAATCTCATCAGCTTAATAAGCTGGGAAATATTGAAGGAGAATTGATCGGAGGAAATTTAGCATTAGTTTATGCGCTTTTAGGAACGAAATATTCATTTGATTTTAATGACAAAATTTTATTCATAGAAGAAATTGGAGAAAAATTTTATGCGCTCGACCGAATGATGATGAGTCTGGAACTGGCGGGAGTTTTCAAAAAAATCAAAGGTTTAATTATTGGTGGAATGACCAATATGGGGGATGAAAAAGATAACAGCCAATACGAAGAAAGTTTCGATGAATTTGCTTTTAAACTTATTTCAGACCGAATTTCAAAATATCATTTTCCTGTTATTTTTGGTTTTCCAAATGGTCATATTAAAGACAACCGACCGTTGATTATCGGAAGTGAAATTAAGATGAAGATTGATGATAAAGTAAAGATTGAGTTTTAATTAAAAACTATTAATAGCCGGACTCTCCCACTCTCAAAAACTCATCCAATGGCAGATCATAACGAATTAGGCAAAAAAGCAGAAGACTTGGCAGCTGAATATTTAGTAAAAAACGGATACAAAATTCTTGTCAGAAACTTCCGCTTTCAAAAATCTGAAATTGATATTATTGCTGAAAAAGATCATCTGATTGTTGTGGTTGAAGTAAAAGCGCGTTCCACTGATATTTTTATTCTTCCTCAGGAAGCGGTTACAAAAGCAAAGATCAAATCTATTGTTTTGGCAGCCAATCATTTTATGGAAGAGTTCAATAAAAATCAGGAAGTAAGATTTGATATTATTTCCGTACTCCCCGATAAAACCGGAAAATTAGAAATAGAACATATTGAAGATGCTTTTGAAGCATTCGATGCGAATTAATCAATGTAATAATGTAGCAAATTACCAGTGTAAAAATGATTGTTGCATTGCTAAATTATTACATTGTCACATTTAAAATTGAAAATTTTTATGAAAACAATACTCATCACGGGAGCTACTTCCGGAATTGGAAAAGCAACAGCAGAACTTTTAGCAAAACAGGGAAACAGAATCATCATCTGCGGAAGACGTGCAGAAGTTTTAGAAAAGGTAAAATCAGAATTATCAGAATCAGCTGAAGTTTTCAGTTTACAATTTGATGTTCGCAATTTACAAGAGGTTGAAAATGCCATTTCATCGCTTCCCGAAGAATGGAAAAATGTGGATGTTCTTATCAATAATGCTGGAAATGCACATGGTTTAGAACCGCTTTCAGCAGGAAGTACAGATGATTGGGATAACATGATTGATGGAAACGTAAAAGGACTTTTATACGTTTCTAAAACCCTGATTCCGATGATGAAAGAAAGAAATTCGGGGCAGATTATCAATATCAGTTCGGTGGCTGCAAGACAAACCTATGCCAATGGTGTAGTTTACTGCGCAACAAAAAAAGCGGTTGATGTCATTTCTGAAGGAATGAGAATTGAACTGACAGAATTTGGAATTCGGGTGACCAATATTCAACCCGGAGCTGTAGCAACAGATTTTTCTTTAATCCGGTTTAAAGGAGATCAGGAAAGAGCTGCAACAGTTTATGCTGGTTATGAAGCCTTAAAAGCTGAAGATATTGCCGATGCGATTGCCTATTGCATCAACGCTCCGCAACATGTCACAGTTTCGGATATGACCATTTATCCGAGCGCACAGAGCGAACCGAGAACGATTTACAGAAAAGGATAATCTCAATCTAAAATAAATTAATCTGAGAATTTGAAAATGAGGTTGTTCCCTATCCTACTTTTGTTTTGTTTTGCTTTGGGATTTTCTCAGAAGTATTCAAAACAGGAAAAACAATTGCTTTCCCAAACGGAAAAACTGGATTATTTGATGCAGAATAATGATTCAGGGATTATAGATTTGTTTGAAAAGGGTGTTTCTTTCGGTCATTCCAATGGCTGGATTCAGAATCTGGATGATTTTAAAAAAGATTTTTTGGACAAAAAAGTTATTTATAAAGAAATCAGGCAGACAGAAATTTCCGAAATTAAAAAATTCAACAATACATTCAGCATCCGAAGAAAAATAAGCGTCTCGGGTTTGTATAAAAATCAGGAATTTAAAATGACTTTATCACTTCTGGAAATTTGGATCAAAAAGAATTCCGGCTGGAAACTGTGGAGCCGGCAAAGTGTCGAAATAAAGCCATAAATTTGCGTGATTAGAAAAAGATAAATTATTTATAAAATTTAGTCTAAATGAAAATCCTATACCTTGAAACCTCGTCCAAAAACTGTTCAGTTGCCATTTCTGATGGTGATAAATTGTTATGTGTATGCGAAGAAGTTTCAGAAAACTATAAACAATCAGAATCGCTTCACACATTTGTAGAATGGGCTTTAGAAGGCGCAAAACTTTCTATGAAAGACATTGAGGCGGTTTCTTTAGGAAAAGGTCCCGGTTCTTACACAGGTTTGAGAATTGGTGCAGCTTCGGCAAAAGGGTTTTGTTATGGTCTGAAAATACCTTTGGTTGCCGTTAATTCTATGGAAAGCATGATTGAGCCGTTTTTAAGGCAAAACTATGATTTGGTTATCCCTTTAGTCGATGCGAGACGAATGGAGGTTTATACGGCCGCTTATGATGGAAATTCGGGTGAAGAAATCTTACCGACAGAAGCAAAAATTTTAGATGAATATGCTTTTGAAGAATTTAAAGATAAAAAAATTCTTTTTGTAGGAGACGGAGCTGCAAAGGCAAAAGATATTCTAGAACTTTCGAATGCCGAATTTAAAACGGATATCTATCCTTCTGCACAGTATTTGGTCAAAAAAACTTTAGAAAAAATACAAAATAAGGAATTTGAGGATATTGCTTATTTTGAACCTTTTTATCTGAAAGATTTTCATGGAGTTAAAAAGAAAAAGGCAGAATAACATCATTAAAAAAGCGAAGATTATTTTCTTCGCTTTTATATTTTATTTACCGAAAGGATTTGCCGGAACAGCATTGGGAACTGTCTGAAGTTCATTTTCTTGCGGTTTTTTGGGAACACCATTTTTTTGATTATTCATTGGCTGCATATTCTTATTCTGCTGAATTTGATTTTGCTGCTGATTGATCTTATCCTGAGGAATATTTCCTGCCTGATTGTTTTGATTACCTACCATCTGCTGATTATTCTGAATCGCATTTCCTTTATTATCCGTTGCCTGAAACTTCAGATCACTTTTCAGGTAATTCAGCATTTCTTTGGCTTTAATGCCTTCCGGAGTTTTGGCGTAATTCAGAACCAGTTGTTCAAGCTGCAGAATCATTACTTCTTTGCCATTGGTTTTTCCGGCATTGAAAGCGTTCAGAAGACTCAGTTTAGGAACCAGCGCATCTTTCGGATATTTGAGGATAATCTCTTCTATTTTACCTTGGCTTTGCGCAAATTTTTCAGATTCATACAATGAATATGCAGTTTTATATGCATTTTCTACTTCATCGGATGATTTTACAAAATTGCTGTTTTTAGGATTTCTGGCAAATTCAGCGTACGATGTGTAAGGATAATCTGTCAGTAAAATCTGTTTTGCTCTTGCAGCAATCTGAGGATTTTTCTCGTAATTCATTGCGAAAATTTCATACAAAGCCTGCAGCATTACTTTTTCTTCGGGTTTCACATCTACCAGATCGTATAATGTTTTGGTAGCTAAAGGAGTATTGGTAAAATAATTCTGATACATTACGCCCAGTCCCAGAGAAGCTGTATCTCTGTCTTTTTTCAGCTGTGAAAGTCTGGCTGCGTCTGTAGGAATCTGCTCAATGTAGAAAGCCGGCTCAAAACGTCTGGGATTAGGAGCTGTGTTTACGCCTAGAGCTTCATTTTTCAAATCCTCAAGAGAAGCCATTTTTTTGGAATAACGCCAATTGTCTGACAAAGCACGGTCGCCCCAAACCTGCTTAAAGGTTGCAGAACCTTTACTTACCGTATTGTTGTTGCTGAAATAAAAACCTTTGGCTGCTACCCCGAAATCCTCAAAACTTCCGCCTCCGTTGGCAAAAATAGAATTGGCATTATAGTCTCCGGAATCAAAACCTTTGCTTCTTTCGGCTCTTCTTCTCTCCAGTTCTTCTTTTTCTTCTTTAATTTTTAGTTTTTCGATGTATTTGGCAAAATATTCATTTTTCTGCGGTTCTGTCATTTTAGCCAAAGAAAGAATACTGTCGTTTTTCTTGATCAGGTAATAATTTTTTGAGATTTTTTTGATGTAGTTAGACTGATCCTGCAGTAAAATTTTTGAAGGTTCGTATGTCATCGCTACCAATGCAGAATCATAATAAGCTCCGGCTCCGATGTAATCATTCTTTTCCAGATAGCTCTTCCCTATTTCATAATAAGCCAACCCTCTTACCTGCGAATCGGACACTTTTTCCAGTAAAGATTTTCTGAAAAATTCCTGTGCCTCTGTCTTTTTGCCGGCTTTATTTGCCATTAATCCGAGAGCATAGTAAAATTCATTTTTTCTTGATCCGTAAGTTCCTTTTTTGCTTATTTTTTCAAGATAATCTTTTGCGCCTTCATAATTTCCTTTTCCGTTGAATGTCTTTGCGATTTCGATCTGAGATTTTACTTCAAACTCAAAATCATTGGCATATTTATAGGCAGAAAGAAAACTTTCTCTTGCAAGATCAGATTTTCCTTGTTCCTGTAATACCTGTCCTCTTAAAAAAGCGATTCTGCTTTTCAGTTTTCTGTTGCCGTTAAGATCAAATGCACGGTCTAATTCTTTTACTGCTTCTTCTTTTTTTCCGGCATCCAGAAGAGATTCTGCATAGTAAATACTCAGAATTTTTTCGTGGTCTTTACTTATTTTTTCACTTTTAAGCTGAGCAAATATTTCTTCAGATTTATGAAAGTTTTTCATCTGAGCATACGCCAAAGCCTCATACACATGAGCCAGAGGAAGTCTTTTATCCTCTTTCATGTGGGTAAAAACATAATTCAGCGCATCTAAAGCAGGAAGATATTTTCCCTGATAAATTCTGGACTGTGCCAGAATAATATAAGCATCAAAAATGGTTTTGTTCTGCTCCTCTCCTTTCCGGATAACAGAATATTTATTAATGGCTTTCAGAGCTTTTGCTTCGGCAATTTCTAAAACGGAAGCTCCGGGATTTTCGGTTCCGTCTGCATTTTGAGACACAGGATTATTTCCCGGCATTCCGGGTGGCATTCCCGGAGCACTTCTTGTGCTTGCAGACCGATTAACTTCCGCCATTTTCATTGAGTTTTCTGCAAATGCTGCAGATTGACCCAAATCACTCCCCAAAGGTTGCTCTTCATAAGTAAGAATAGGAATATATGGCGCATAAAAGTTATCCTTATGCTCTTTATCTCTGGCTGTAAACTCACTGTTTAAGGCATCTTTGGCATTAAACAATGTATTGTAGTATGTGGAAAAACCTTTCAAAAACTTTGATCTCGCTTCCGGCTTTTTCACTTTTGTGGAACAGGAAACGACAACAATTGCTGCTAAAAGGAATATGATTTTCTTTTTCATTATTTCAATATAACTCGCTAATTTACTTTTTATTATCAGCAGTTTGATGATTTTGTAAAAATAATAAAAAATTATTTTGGAAATTCCTGCAATTGCTTCAGTATTTTATTCACCAAATGAGTAGGCAGTCCCATGATGGTATAGAAACTTCCTTTGATGCTTTTTATTTTAGCCATTCCGAGCCATTCCTGTATTCCGTAGCTTCCGGCTTTATCGAAAGGCTGATAATTTTTAATATAAAAATCTATTTCATCATCAGATATTTCATCAAATTCTACATCGGCAACATCAGTTTCTGTGATGGTTGTATCTGTAGTTTTAATGGTTATTCCTGTAAAAACCTGATGAATTTTTCCGGATAAAAGGCGAAGCATTTTTTTTGCTTCCTGCTGATCTTTTGGCTTTCCGAGAATTTGGCTGTCAATAGCAACTACAGTATCTGCGGTGAGTAAAATTTCATTTCCAGAAAGATTTTGATAAGCTTTTGCTTTAAGCTCTGAGAGATATGCAGCCGAATCTTCGATGGCAATGTTTTCAGGCAAAATTTCGTCACAATCAATTTTTACGACCTCAAACTCTAAACCCAGCCCGGATAACAGTTCTTTTCTTCTCGGAGATTGCGAAGCTAAAAGTAATTTCATTGTAAAAGTTTTTAAACTGATTGTGTATTGTCATCATGCCATTTTCCCTGTATTTTCATCACCTGTTCAACTACATCGCGTACAGCTCCGCTCCCACCCTTTTTAGACGAAATATAATCAGCAATATTTTTAATTTCCGGAACGGCATTTTCCGGACATGCAGCAATCACAGAGTTTTGCATCATATGCAGATCAGGAATATCATCTCCCATGGTAAGAATTTCTTCATTTTTAAGATTGTATTTCTCCTTAAAATTTTCAAAATCGATCATTTTGTCGTGAGATTTTGCATAATAATCTTCTATTCCCAGATAATTGAGACGGTGTCTTACCATCTCGTCATTTCCTCCGGTAATCACACCGATTCGGTAGTCATTTTTAAGGGCTTTTACAATGGCATAACCGTCAAGTACATTCATCACTCTGCACATGTTTCCGCCGGGCATCAGATAAACGCTACCGTCTGTGAAAACACCGTCTACATCAAATACAAATGCTTTTATATTTTTTAAATTTTCTTTATAACTCATACATTTTTTTAATAGAATTGTTGATAGTCTTGTAGATTGTAAGACTTTCATCTTTTAATAACTGTTCGTGTAACTGCAAAACTCTCTGGTCATTTCTTACAGCAGGTCCGGTCTGTGCAGATTTAGGCTCAATTTCATGAATTTTCTGAATGGTTTCATCAATCAACGGCAAAAAATAGTCAAAAGGAATATCCTGCGAATCTGAAATTTCTTTAGCTCTAGCAAAAAGATGATTCACAAAATTACAGGCAAAAACTGCAGTGAGATGAATATATTTTCTTTTTTCATGAGTACTTTCCATCACATTTGCTGAAATTCTGGAAGCGAGTTCTATCAAAAGTTGCTGATCTTCAATATTTTCGGTTTCAATAAAGAAAGGAATTTTTCTGTAGTCCAGAGATTTAGATTTAGAAAAAGTCTGCAAAGGATAAAAGCTTGATTTTCTGTACACTCCTGCTAATATTTCTTTAGGTAAAGAACCCGAAGTATGCGCAACAAGACAGTTTTTTTTAGAAATGATTCTGGAAACTTCTTCAATAGACTGGTCACTTACGGAAATAATATATAAATCAGCATCTTCCAGTTTTTGAGTAGAATATGGAATATCTAACTCGTCTGAAATCTTCTGAAGTTCATTTTCATTTCTTCCAAAAATTTGTGATAAAGGAATGTTATTCTGTTTAAATGCTTTTGCTAAATGGTAAGCCACATTCCCCGAACCTATAATGACTGTTTGCATCTAACAAAGATAATAGTTTTTGGTTTTGGATTTGAAAGCAATCCGGAGGCAAATCGGAAGTTTTATCTATATTTATCAAAAGAAGTTTTAAAAATTTAATTTATTGGACTAAAAATTGAATGATTAATTTAACTTTTAAATATTTTTGTAATCCAAACAATGAAAGCATCACATGAAGAGTAAAGACGCAGAGATTATTGCGCTTATGCAAAACTCACGAACACTTGATAAAGGGATTCGTGTGATGATGGATGCTTATCAGAGTAGATTGTATTGGCACATCAGACGTATTATTGTAGATGGAGATCTTGCTCAGGACACACTGCAGGAAACATTTATAAAAGCATATCAGAACTTTCATCAGTTTAAAAATGACAGCCAGCTGTATACCTGGTTATACAGAATTGCAACGAATGAGGCTTTGCAGCAGATCAATAAGCTTAAGAGAATGCAGAAGACCGATGAAGATCCGGAATATTATATGCAGAATATAGTTGCTGATAATACGGAAGGAGATGCCGAAGAAATACAGGTTCTGTTACAGAAAGCAATACAAAGCCTTCCGGAAAAGCAGAAGCTAGTATTTACGATGAGGTATTATGATGATTTGCCCTATGAAGAAATATCTAAAATTGTGGATATGTCTGTAGGAACTCTGAAGACAAATTATCATTACGCAAAACAAAAAATAGAAGAGTACATCAAAGAAAATTATGAAAAATAATTTTTGAGAAAAAAACCAGACATGAAAGATTTTAATCTAAATAATTTAGAACGCAAAAACATTTATAAAGTTCCTGAAAATATGTTTGACAATATTCAGGAAAAGGTGTTGAGCGGAGTGAAAGATTTTGATCTTGATAAACTAGAACGCAAAAACATTTATAAAGTTCAGGATGATTTATTTTCTACCGTTCAGAATAATGTTTTAAAAGAGATTTCAGGAAATAAGAAAACGCCGATATTCAACCTAAATTGGGGTTATGCAGCAGCAGCTTCCTTAGCACTTATTTTTGGATCAACTTTTATTTTTAGTAATAATGAAGCTAATGTTGTTGAAACAGAAAACAGCATCACAAAATCTGACACTCAGATTAATGAAAGCCAGATTGCTTATCAAACTTTGAAAGATGATTTAACTTCAGTTGAAAATAGCAATCAAAAAGCTATAAGTCAGAAAGATGTGAAAGTTTCCGTTGTTAAAAGTGAAGTTACCCAGAATACAAATAAAGCAAACCTGCCCAAGAAAATTTCAGCAGAGACCAGAATGAATGAGTATCTGGATTCTTTTACCAGCTCGGAAATTGCGGAATTAGCCAATAATTCTAATCAGGATGTCTATTTAGACTTGTATAATTAAAGAAGATGAAGAAAATATTATTTACACTTTTAATGATCTCTGGGTTTGGACTAAATGCCCAAATTAAAGATTATGACTGGAAGAAAATGAATCCGGAGCAGAGAAAGGAGATAATAAACAATCTTTCGCCGGAAGAGAGAAAAAATCTTCTTACTCAGTTCAGAAATAATATGATGATTGAAATGCTGAACGTTCCGGCACAGGACAAAGATGAGTTTACCAGAATGTATACTGAGTACATTGAAAGTCAGAACAAAATAAAAAGTAAATTCGACTCAGATTTTGATCCGGATAAACTGTCAGAAGAAGAGGCAAAACAAAAGCTTCAGCAAAGTTTTGATGTAGGACAGCAGTTGTTTGAAAACAGAAAAAAGTATGCAGAAAAGATGCAGACTGTAATTCCTTGCCAGAAAGTACTTAAGCTTTTCCAGTCTGAGGGAATGATGAGAGATAAAATGAATGAAAGAAAACCTCACGGAAGAAATAAAGCTTCGGGAAAAAAGCAAAGCCCATAATAGTTTATTTTTTTAATGTTGGACGACCCTTGCAATCTATTGTGAGGGTCGTTTAATTTTATCTTAAACAATAAAGGAGAGTTACAATAAATCTGTGAGCTAAAAATAAACGGAATTATATAAATTTTTAAAATTTACCTTAATAATCACAAAATAGTACACACTATAACATTAAGAGAGAGGAATTGTCTCTCTTTTTTTTATCTTTGCAAATTACATAGTTCTTAAATGAAAAACATACGAAATTTTTGCATAATCGCCCATATCGACCACGGTAAATCTACTTTGGCAGACCGTCTTTTGGAGTATACCAATACAGTAACTCAGAGAGAATTACAATCTCAGACGCTTGATGATATGGATTTGGAAAAAGAACGCGGGATCACGATAAAATCTCACGCCATCCAGATGGATTATGAGCTTAATGGCGAAAAATATATTTTAAACCTTATCGATACACCAGGACACGTAGATTTCTCTTACGAAGTTTCGCGTTCTATTGCTGCCTGCGAAGGTGCACTTCTCATTGTAGATGCTGCACAAAGTATTCAGGCACAAACAATTAGTAATTTGTATCTGGCTTTGGAAAACGACCTGGAAATTATTCCGATTTTGAATAAAATAGATCTTCCGTCTGCAAATCCTGAGGAAGTTACTGATGAAATTATGGGGCTTTTAGGTTGTAAATATGAAGATGTTCTTCGAGTTTCAGGGAAAACAGGAGAAGGCGTTCATGATTTGCTTGAGCAGATTGTAAAAAGAGTTCCGCCACCAGTAGGAGATCCGAAAGCACCACTTCAGGCGTTAATTTTTGATTCAGTTTACAATCCGTTCCGGGGAATTGAAGCTTATTTCAAAGTCGTAAACGGAAGTATTTCTAAAAATGAAAAAATTAAATTCTTCGCAACAGGAAAAGAATACGGTGCAGATGAGGTAGGAACACTGAAACTGAAACAAGTACCTAAAAAAACTATTGAATGCGGTGATGTGGGCTATATTATTTCCGGGATTAAAGATGCCCGAGAAGTAAAAGTAGGAGATACCATTACTTCTTTTGTAAATCCGGCTGCTGCTGCAATCGATGGGTTTGAGGAAGTAAAACCAATGGTTTTTGCCGGAATTTATCCAATTGAATCTGAAGATTTTGAAGAATTGAGATTCTCTTTAGAAAAATTAAGACTGAATGATGCTTCTTTGGTTTTTGAACCAGAAAGTTCTGCTGCACTTGGTTTTGGTTTCCGATGCGGATTCTTAGGAATGCTTCACATGGAAATCGTTCAGGAACGTTTGGATAGAGAATTTAATATGGATGTGATTACCACAGTTCCCAACGTTTCATACCACGGATATTCCAAAAAAGATCCTGAAACAGCAATTCTCATCAATAATCCGTCTGAAATGATTGATCCGAATCTTTTAGACAGAGTAGAAGAGCCTTATATTAAAGCGGCGATTATTACTAAATCTGATTTCGTAGGTGCAGTAATGACTTTGTGTATTGAAAAAAGAGGTGAAATTGTTAACCAAAGTTATTTAACCGCGGATAGAGTAGAACTAACCTTCAATATGCCTTTGGCAGAAGTTGTTTTTGATTTTTACGACAGACTAAAATCGATTTCAAAAGGTTATGCTTCATTCGATTACTCACCAATCGGAATGCGTGCTTCTAAGCTGGTAAAAATGGATATTTTGATTAATGGAGATATGGTTGATGCTTTATCATCATTGATTCACGATTCTAACGCATATCACATCGGTAAAAAAATGTGTGAAAAATTGCGCGAACTGATTCCGAGACAACAGTTTGATATTGCAGTTCAGGCAGCTTTGGGAGCGAAAGTTATCGCAAGAGAAACTATTAAAGCTTTAAGAAAAGATGTTACTGCAAAATGTTACGGAGGAGATATTTCCCGTAAGAGAAAACTTCTTGAAAAGCAGAAAGAAGGTAAAAAGAAAATGAAACAAATCGGTAGAGTGGAAGTGCCGCAAACAGCATTTATGGCAGTTTTGAAGCTGAATGACTAAGAAGTTAATGAGCAAAAGATAAAAACAAAATCCGCAGAAATTTTCTGCGGATTTTTTTATTGAGATTAATGTTTTTATTTTTTCATAAACTTGATTTCCATTGTTTTAAATTCTTTTCCTGTTTTAGAATCTGGTCCGTACATTTCCATTTTTTGGGTATTATCATCTACGAAAGTGAAAACTTCTCTTACATTACAGTCTTTTCCGGGTCTTGACGGATCTGTCATTTTTCCTTTAAATTCAATAGATTTTGTTGACGGATTCCAATCGCCTTCCATATTCATAATTCCTGTTCCCATATTGTCGATCCATGTACTTACAAATTTCTTTTTAGAGTTGTCATAAGCCAGAATGCTCATTCCTTCAAATGGCATTCCCATGAAGTTTCCTTTGTGATTGCTTACCTGATAACGACCATCGAAAACCATTTTGTTAGTAACTTCAGATTGACTTACCATCGGTTTTCCGCCGTTTTCCATCCACATGGTATTTTCTCCAGACCAATTTCCGTCAGATTTTGCTAACATTTTGTGTATTTCTCCGGGAGTTGCATAATCCATCCAGGCTTTGGTTGCGGTTGCAGAATCTACAGGCTTCCATTCTTCATTGGTTAATGAATCTGTTTTATCTGAATCTGTTTTTGCAGCAGTTTTAGCTTTATCACAGGATGCAAGAAGAAAAAAAGTACAGGCAGTAAAAAATAAATTTTTCATAATAGTTTAGTTTTAAGTTGATTATAAATTTAATAAAAAAATTCATGTAAAAAATAATAATCTTTATGTTGATATTAATGATTCTAAATTGTAGCTTTGTGTATTCGTAACGCAAATTAGAACAATGGAGTCTCCAAAAAAATTACAGGATATAAAAGTGGCTGTAGATGCAGTAATTTTCGGATATTTTGATAAGAAAGATCTTCAGATCCTTCTCATTAAAAGAAACATCGAGCCTTTTAAAGGAGGCTGGGCGCTTCCCGGAGGTCTGGTTTTGGATGATGAAAACCTGGATGATGCCGTAAAACGCGAACTCCATGAAGAAGCAGGAATAAAGCCCGATTTTTTGGAGCAGCTTTACACTTTCGGAAACGTCGGTCGCGATCCTCGAAACCGTGTGGTTTCCATCGCTTATTTAGGACTTGTCAATCCATCCTACCATGAATTGTTTGCTGATTCTGATTCTGATGCGGAAGATGCACAATGGTTCAGCTTGAATCAGCTTCCGAAACTGGCTTTTGATCATCAATCCATTATTGATATTGCATTAAAAAGACTTCGTACAAAACTCCAGTATCAGCCGATTGGTTTTAATCTTTTAAACGATGAATTTGCCTTTTCAGATCTTGAAAACCTTTATAAAACCATCATCGGAAAAGAAATAGACCGCCGTAATTTCCGCAAAAAGATCATGAGCTACGGATTGCTTAATGAAACCAATAATCTTAAAAAAGAAGGCAGCGGAAGACCAGGAAAACTCTTCACTTTCAATCAGGAAAAATACAAGGAACTTGAAGAGCAGGGATTTTATTTCGAAATCAAATAGCTTTTCTTAAACACAAATACCACAAATATTTACACGAATCTTGCGAATAATTCTTTTCTGTGTTCACTGTCATTCAGAATGAAGCGAAGCGGAATGAAGAATTTTTAAACTTAAACTAAACATAATAATAGATTCTTTGAACTTAGTTCGCATCTCTTCAGACTGTGTCAGAATGATACAATGTGTGTAAATTTTACTCTCTATATTAATTGATTAAAATTTGTGTCATTTGTGAAAAACATTTGCGCCATTCGTGTTTAAATAAAATCAGCTTACCAAGTCAATTACTATCCCAATTTCAATATCAATAGAAACGGACTTTAGTCCGTTATTTCAATTAAAAAATTTCAATTGGCTTTAGCCTAAACATAAAACCAATAAATACTTGTGTCCTTTGTGAAAAACATTTGTGCCCCTTGTGTTTAAACAAAATAATTTCAAACCGACTTTAGCCAAAATATAAAGCATAAATAAAATTTGTGCCCTTTGTGAAAAACATTTGTGCCCCTTGTGTTTAAAAAAAAATAAATTTTTAACACTGAAAATCAATCAGTTAAAATATTTAGCGTAAAAATAACACAAATAAATTTGGAAGATAAAATCAGATTCATTTAAATTTGTGTAAAAATAACGCAATCATGAAATATACATTAAATAACGTGAGTTCGGAATAAGAATAAATAAATTTATGATACAAAAAAGCAGAAAAATTAGAATAATTAAGGTATTAAAATTCAAACATTTAACTAAAATTTCTGCTATGATTTCTTTTGATAAAATTCAC